>JBFJTO010000022.1:0-11074 GCA_041625295.1 Acidimicrobiia bacterium
AGAGGGCGTGTCCCGGATCGAAGAGGCGATCGCCGATAAGGACGGATTCCACCGGTTCGTCGACGAGGAAGGGCTGTGGAGGTAGGTCTCGGCTCTGCCTTAAGGCTGCACTAAGACCGTTCCGGCACAGTGGGCCCCATGAAGGGCCGCCTCGTCACAGCAACCTTGCTGACCACGGTCATGTCGCTGGTGACAGCGGCATGCACTCAAGGCCGCGTGGAGGACTCGACGACGACAACCACGGGCGCGCCCTCCGTGGTTGCCTCGGTTCCCGATTACCCGCCGCCTCCACCGGCTCCGATCGCCGTCGTGGTCAGGCGGCCTGGGGCCCTCGGAGAAACGCTCCTCGGTGGCACTGTCGACCTCGGGGTCCACGTTCTCGCCGAAAACCCGATCGCCCGCATCGAACTGTGGGACGGTGGCGAACTCGTCGCCACGATTGACACGGCAGGCGTCAACGACGAGGAAAAGGCGCTGATGTCCTGGATCCCGGCCACGACGGGAATCCACGTTGCTCTGGCCCGGGCCATCGACGTCAACGGCCTCACCGCCCAGGCTTTCCCGGTTTGGTTCCGCGTCATCGACGCCGTTCTACCACCAGCACCCTCTGCCGGGTTGCCCAGGCCAAGTCCGGTCCTCTCAGCAGCAAGTGGTCCGCTTCTGGCCGCCCCTGCCGGCCTCGCTGCGCTACCGGAGGCCCCGGGAATCCAGATCAACCAGGGTGACTGTTCCATCACGGTGGACGTCAAACCTGCCTCCGGAGCCGGCGGCATCGCCCTGTGGGGAGCCATCCTGGGAGGACCGGGAATAGTGCCAATGGCGGTTGTGGGCAGCCAGGGCGGCAAGCTGAAGATCCCGGCGCGGGGACTCCCCCAGTTTGTCTACATCGAACCGTACAACCGGGCCGGATCGGTTCCCTCGGTCCCGGCGTGGATTCCCGCGGTGGACAGCTGCAAAGACGGGGACTTGACCGGGAACCTGGCCGGTGACATCCATTTCGAAAACGGGATTCTCATCACCTCGACTCAAGTAGATCGGGTTTACCTGTATGGATCTCGGGACGGATCGCTTTGGACCAGATTGCCGGGCGGAGACCACAGCTTCATCTATGCGGGACCCCGCGGCTTCGACTTCTCCAACCTCCTCCCCGATCCGGGACCTGAGAGGACCTACCGGGTTGAGGCGTGGGGGTGGCGCGGGGGCGAGTTGCTCTGGCTGGGCCGGGCCGAGTACTCCCCGAATCCACCGCCTGCCAATGCGCCACCTCCGATACTCGGAACGGGCAGTTTCGCGATGGTCCTCCCCGCCTCGAACTTGCTGTGGGTCGAAAAAACCGCCATTGAGCAAAACCCGGAAGAGATCCTCAGCCTGGGTGGCACCCTGTGCACATACTCGGCCGCTTCGGCCGTCCAGGGGTCGCCCGGGGCGATACCCATCTACAAGAATTGCGACCGGCAGCTTGGCAAAGAGACCTTCCGGCTCTCGGATCTCCCCCCCGGTGCCGACGGCGCCTTCTGGCAGGTGAGCAGCCTCGCGCCACCGGAGGGTCCGTCCCTCGACTTCCTGGGGATGCTCGCTTACGGATCAGCCCCTGAGGGCGACTTCCCGATCGATCTAGCATCGATAGTGGATCCACCCCCGGCCGCCAAGACCGCCGACGACCCCAACCAGAGCAAATACCAGAGCCTCCAGCAGGTCGCCCTGGGAGGAGGAGCGAAACCTTCAGGCTCAGGCCAGACGTTCTACGCCCCGACCAATCCGGTTCTCCCCTCCAGTCTCAAACCGATGGTCCTGTTCGTCAGGGTTGTGCCCACCATTGGAGGCCAGCCTCTTGAGGGGGTTTCCAACGTCGTCAAGTTCGATCTGGTCCACGAACCCCCCAACGAGATCGCCGTGTACAAGGTCAAGTACAAGGCTTCGGCCGAGATAACCGAACCCGGCTTGCCGAACAAGAAGTGGCTCCGATGCGTGCGGATCATCGACAACCCTTTCCCGTTCGATCTGAACCTTCCCCCCAGCCAGACGCCGAAATGGGTAGAGGACCACAAATTCAACATCTACTCCCAGACCGAGGCCTGGTATGGGGCATTCCCGACTGCTCCCGATGGAGCGACTCTGTGCGGATACAAACCCGCCGCGCCAGAGAAGGGGATCTTCGATTACATAGCTGACGCGATCACTTTCGTCGGGTACGTCTGGGATCAATTCGTGAGTCTCTATGACATGGCCAAGAGCGCCATCGTCGATGCCCTCCTGTTCATCACCCAATGCGACCAGGTTGCATCGAAAGCGGCCTGCGAAACCATCGCCAACACTGGCCTCAACATCGCCCTCTCCGCCATCGGGATCCCACCCACACTGCCCAGCTTCAAAGAAGCCGCCGAAGCGTTGAAAGGGGATCTGGTCGGCTACCTGGCTGCTGAGGCCCTGAAGACCGGCCCCTGCGGGACACTCGAAACGCTCTGCGACCAAGTCGCCGAGAAGATGTTCGAGACCCTGATCGACCAGATCCAGCAGCACGTGACCGAGTCGCTCACCAACACAATCCAGAACCAGGGTTACATCTTCGCCCTCCACCCGGGAATCGATGCGATTCCGGAACCGGCAGGCACGCTGCATGGCGCCACCGTCCGCTTGACATTGACCCGACCATCGCTGTTGCTGACGCCGCCGAGTCTCCAATGCCTCTTTTACGCCCGGGTCGAAGGACAGGTCCAGCACGATTGGTATGACTGGGACCAAGGAAAGGACCGCAGCGAGGTGGTGACCGGCGAGCCGTTTGCACATGCGAGCGGGACGATCGACATGTCCAACGTGGCCCCGGGCAAGACCAAAACCGTCTTCCTGGATGTGCCCGAATGGGTCGACTGGTATCTGCCCGGGCATAACAACAGCGACTGGCAGACCGACAAGTTCCACCCGGAAGGCTGGATCTTCTTCGAACCGGGGGCCGTCATCACCGTAACCGTCGAGTCCCCGTGCTTCTCACCGATCTCGAAGAGCTTCGTACAAGACGGATTGAGCCACAACCCGGAGGATATCCCGGTCTCATGATGCGCTCCCGCTCCGTTTTCGTGGTCGTTCTGTTGGTCATTTCAGGCACCGGCGCCGCTCTCGCCCAAACCGTCCGACCTGCCGACGCGTGGATCGATTCGCCGCTCCCAGGAAGCGTGCTGTCACCCGGAACCTTCGAGATCGTGGCTCATGCTGCCGACTTGTCCGGGATAGTCGGCGGCAGGCTGGATGTGAACGGAGTCACGGTGGCCACAGTGGAGCCCTCAAACGTGTGGGGCGGTCTCGCCGATCTCCGCTTCGAGTGGACGCCCCAGGACCCGGGGGTATACGAATTGGCAGCATATGGCCAGGCTGCCAACGGATCGTGGACACCGCCCGGATTCACGCGGGTCGAAGTCGTCGGCGGCGATCGCGGATCGACAACAACGACAACAACGACTCGTGCGACGAGCACGACCACGACCACCCGGCCAACCACAACCACTGCCGTGACCACTACCACCACCGCTGCGACCACAACCACCACCGCTGCGACCACAACCACCACCGTTGCGACCACCACGACGACGACGCGGCCGACCACCACAACCTCGACCCGGCCGACCACCACAACCTCGACCCGGCCGACCACCACAACCTCCAACCCGGACGGATGACCATGGAGGCCTTTGTCGTCCGTCTGTTTCGGTCCGACCCGCACACCGACAGCGAACTGCGCGGCCACCTAGAACATGTGGCTTCGGGCGTGTCGGTGACTTTCCACACGACCGTGGAGATGGTCGACGCTCTCTCACGACTCGTGACGGAACCGATCCCGAAACACCCGGTCACAGCGACACCCCGCGACGCCTGAACGATACGATTCCACTTCAGACGGAGGGGAGTCGGGATGGCGGCCAGATGGCACACCTCATCTTGGGAGCCGATCGTGGTCGAGCGGCCGCGTCTGGACTCACTCGTGAGCGACGTGTCGACACATCGGTTGACGCTGGTTTCGGCGGGGGCAGGTTATGGAAAGAGCACCCTCTTGCGGGCATGGTCGGGTCAGGTGTCATCGGTGCTTCACACCCTGTCCGCCGTGGACGGCTCTCCCTCGGCTCTGACACGGTCGCTGACGGATGTGTTGCGAACCCGCGCACCCGGACTCGTCCAGGAGCCATCGCTGGCATCGGACGCGTTGACCGATGATGCTGCGGGAGCTACAGCCCAGGCTTCGGCGTTGGCCGTGGCGCTGAAGCGCCAACTGAACCGACCGATCGTGATCATGCTCGACGAGTGGGAGGCGATAGCAGGCACCCCCGGGGCGGCCATGGTCGAGGGCCTCGTCCGTCAGGCATCCGAAGATGTGCGAATCGTCCTCTCTGGCCGCGCCCCCCCGGACTTTCGCCTCGCTCGGATGCGAGGGCAGGGCGAGGTGCTCGACATCGGACCGACGCAACTCGCCTTCACAGTTGCGGAGACTCACCAATTCGCGGCCCTGAGATTGGAGGACTTCGAGAAGGGACTCGTCACCGACCTTCACGACATCGTTGCCGGATGGCCGGTCGGCATTCGCCTCACTCTCGAGCTGATGGCTTCCGCTCCGCCGGAGGAGCGCCGCTCCCTGTTGGAACGCACCCGCCAACCCGGCGGACCCCTCTTCGAGTACCTGGCCGAAGAGGTGTTGGATCAAGAAGAGGAGGGAGACCGCCAGTTCCTCGCAGCGCTCGCCCCGGTGGGGACCTTCGACGTCGCCCTGTGCCAGGCCCTCGGGTTCGATGATGCGCAGGAACGCATCGAACGACTGGTACGTCGCGGCGTGTATCTCGAATCAACCGGTGGCGGCCACCTGGTCACGCCTCTGGTCGCCGCTTTCTTGAGTAGCCAGCCCGCCTCCGACCCCGACGGGTTCGGCTTTGCGGCGGCCGCGTGCCGCTATCACGCTGCCAATGGTTCGTGGGGTGAGGCTCTCCGCTGCGCAGTGGTTTCGGCGTCTGCTGACCTGTGCAGATCGCTGTTACAGGATCATGGGCAAGAGGCCCTCATTGCCGGACATGGACGGCAAATCCTCGACGCATTCGGCAGCATCCCCGCCACGGATCGAACCCCCGAACTGCATCGGCTCGAGGCCGAGAGCCTGTTTCTACTCGGCGACTGGGACGCAGCTGCTGAGATCTTCGCCAGCCTGATGTCCGGAGACGAGCGTGTCGACCCGGGTCTGGCATGGCGATCCGGCCTGATCCAACAGCTCCGGGGCGACTTCGAGGCGGCGACTGGCATGTACGAGAGAGCAGCCGACGACGGCCCTGTGGCGGATGTCGCCCTGACATACGGGTGGTGGGCTGCCGCGATGTGGGTGATGGGGGACGTGGATACATGCCGGAACCTCACTGCGAGAAGCCTGGAACTGGCCACAGCCAGCGCTGACCACCGGGCACTTGCCAACGCACACACTGCCGCTGCCATGGTGGCCGCCATGGAGGGCGACAGACATGGCAACGATGTGCACTACCTCAAGGCCCTGGATCATGCAATCGCCGCCAATGACGTGGTCCACCAGATCCGAATCCGGGTAAACAGGAGCTCCCGCCATCTAGAAGAGGGCTCTTACCTCGAGTCCATCGAGGAGGCCACGATCGCACTTGGTCTGGCCGAATTGACCGGTTTTGTTGCCTTCCGGGCGCTGGGCCTCTTGAACCGCGGGCGTGCATCGCTGAGGCTCGGGCGGCTCGACGAGGCTGTGTCCGACTTCGAATCTTCTCGCCGGCTCTGGGACCAATTGGGGTCACGTCAGGTCGCTTACGCGCTCAACCGTCTCGGAGACGTCCACCGAATCCGAGGCAATTGGACCCAGGCGCGCACGACATATGACGAGGCGCGATCGATATCTCTCGCCGCGAATGATCGCCAGGGCCTCGTTCCCGCTTTGGCGGGGCTCGCGCAGGTGATCGTCAGAGAAGATGCCGATCTCGCCCTCAGCCTTGCGTTAGAGGCGGTTGCTGCCGGCCCGGTTCTGGGTCACGCCGGCGCGCTCCTTGCCGCCGGTTGGGTCCATCTTCATCGCTGCGAACTGGATGAGGCGGTTTCCGCCTCCAAGCGAGCGGCGCAGATCGCAGGAAAACGTCGGGACCGGGCTGCACTCGCCGAGGCGCTGCAACTAGAAGGTCAGGCACTGGGTCGACCGGATCTCCTCGAGGAGGCCGCAGGAATCTGGAGCGAAGTTGGCGACCCGCTGGCGCTGGCCCGCGTCAGGCTCGCACTTCTGGAAATGTCCGGCGGTGATGCCACAGAAGCGGACGAATTGGCAATCACCCTGCAACGCTTCGGGGCCAGGGGCCCCGCAACCCGCGCCCGACAACTCGCCGACGCGATCATGGAGTCGGGACGACCGGAACTGGAGATACGCACTCTGGGAGCCTTCCAGGTCCTGGTTCGAGGCCAGGCGGTTGCTTCGACGGCGTGGCAGTCAAAAAAGGCTAGAGACCTCATCAAGCTCCTGGTTGCCCGCCGCGGTCGGGTCATCCACCGCGAAGCCGTGATCGAGAGTCTGTGGCCCGGCGAAGATCCCGCCAAGACGGGTAACCGCCTGTCCGTCACGCTCACCACAGTTCGCGGCATCCTTGATCCGCACAAAGAGCGCGACCCCGACTACTTCATCGTGGCCGATCGCAACACGCTGGCCCTTCGCGCCGAAAGCGCTCAGACCGACCTCGACGCGTTTCTTTCCAACGCACTTGAGGCTCTCGAAACTCATCGAGGTGGGCCAACCGAAGCAACATGCGCCCAACTGAAGACAGCAGAGGCGGCCTATGTCGGTGACTTCATGGAGGAAGACCCGTACGAGGAGTGGGCTGTGAACGCACGAGAAGAGGCACGCCAGATCTATCTCTCGTGCGCTCGAGCGATCGCAGGCGCAGCAGGGGGTCGAGGGGATCACGAAGAGGCTGCTCGCTACCACCTCCGAATACTGGAGCGGGAACCGTTCGATGAGGCTGCCCACCTCGGGCTGGTCCACTCCATGACCGCGTCAGGCCGCCATGGCGAGGCCCTGCGCTTCTACCGGCGGTACTGCGAGCGCATGGCGGAACTGGGTGTTGAAGCTGCTCCATTCCCGAGCAGTTGAAGAGCTGAACAGCTGCCCCAGGCCTCCTTGGTGCCGAATCTGGGAACGCCATTTCCGGCGACAAACGTGTTAGCCGCGCCATATCGATATCGTTCCAGGCATGATTGTGAGACGGTCACTGGTGGCGGCACTCGTCTTGCTGGCTGCATGCACCGACGCAGGTACACCCGTGACTTCCGCTGTGCCGCCAATCACCACCGCCTCCACAACTGCCACCACGGCACCACCAACGACAACGACCACGGCCGCACCTGCCACCACAGCTCCACCGACCACCACAACAACCACTGTCACCGCCACTACTTCCACTCAGACAGGGCCTGCCACGGTGGACGTCGGAATTGCCAACTTCCGATTCAGCCAGCCTGAAGTGAAGATCCGGGTTGGAGATACAGTGCGATGGACTGTCAAGTCGGGCACGCACACCACGACCTCCACCGACAAGGTCTGGGACTCGGATCACCTGGCGACGGGCAGCCAGTTCAGTTTCACCTTCACCCAGCCGGGCACCTACTCATACTTCTGTTCCATCCACACCGGTATGCAGGCAGTCGTCATCGTTGAAGGTTGATCCTGTCTGCCACAATCGACGTCATGACCGACACAGCCACATTCCTATCCGACTTTGGGATCGAGATCCCCAATGAGGGAACCCTGAGCAAGGTTGTTTTCAAGAACGACCGAATCCGCGTTGTCGCCTTCGGCTTCGACGAAGGACAGGAACTCACCGAACACACCGCAGCCGTTCCCGCCATCGTTCAGGTCGTCTCGGGGCGGTTCAAGCTCACTCTCGGTTCTGAATCGGTGGAAGCCGGTCCCGGGTCGTGGACCCACATGCCGGCACATCTCGCGCACTCGCTCCTGGCCCGCGAACCCGGTGTGCTCCTGCTGACCCTTCTCAAGTAGGCAGGATGGACTACCAGCACACCCAAACCGGTTATCTGGCGGTTCTTCTCATCCCCGGTTACATCGCCGTGGGAGTCCTCCTGGCCGCGGATTCGGGAACCCCGGCCGCAGCGTTCTTCTTTGCCGCCGTCTTCATGGCGTTCACGATTGGACTGGTCCTGGTCTTCAGCAGGCTGACGGTGGTCATTTCCCGTGGTCGACTCCGAGCATCCTTTGGTATCGGCTGGCCCAAGAAGGAGATCGACCTCTCCAATGTGAAGTCCGCCGAGAAGGTGCGCAACCACTGGTACGAAGGGTTCGGCATCCGCAAGGTTCGTCACGGTTGGATGTACAACGTGTGGGGACTCGATGCCGTGGAATTGGAACTCGAGGGCGGCGCCGTGGTCCGGATCGGCACCAACGACCCCGACGGTCTCCACGCCGCCATCGCCCTGCGTCCGAAGGCTTGACCGGCCACGCCTAATATCGAGTATCGGTCGGGCACGGCTTCGGTGCCCGACCGAATCGTTATCTCTGACAAGAAGGCGGCATGAGCCAATCCAAGATCCTCATCGACATCCCCTCAGGAAGCACCATCGACGAGTCGTTCCTCGTGAACGCCGGTCACCCCGTTGTTGTCTGCCACGGCCCCGACCACGAAGAGTGCCCGCTCCTCAATCAGGGCGAGTGCGGGATGGCGGAGTCGGCCCATGGAATCGTCTTCATGCTCGATCTGGAGAAGCGCGAACACCGAGAGATCCTCGAGCAGTACCGCTCGATGCTCAAAGAGGACCTGCCCATTGGCGTCGTGGTGAAAGACAGGGAGCAGGCAAACGACCATGCCGGGTTGCTCTCCGGCCTCCGAGTCTGGGACAAGGCTCCGGTAGCCGGTGACCTCGACGCGCTGGTGGCCGAGGTGGAAGCAGCCGACGAAGGCTGACTACTTGGTGACGTCGAATCCCGCCTTGAGGAGCAGACGCAGGAACGCTGGTGCAGGCTCGCGAAACTGGATGGGCCGGAACGCCTCCTGGTGATCCTCGAACACGGCCAGCAGATGGCTGATCACATGGCTGAGGCTGATCGTGTTCAGATCGTCGATCTCGCTTCGCCCAAACGCCACGAGTCGGGTTCGGATCGTCCCACCCTCCCGGGCACGGGAGATGTGAACCAGGTCCTTCTGAAGAGATCCGATCACGACCGACAGTGGCTCGCCATAGAGCCACTCGACCCGACGCAGCGAGGAGTGGAGGACGGCGTGGTCTCGCATACCCGGATTGAAGACCGCCACACCCTGCTTGACCTCGCCGATGATGACATCCACGCAATCGGGTAAGAGTTGGAGAACGGGATCTTCGATGACCACCGCCTCAGCCGTGAGTTCGTCATGTGGATCACCGATGTAGTTGCTCCCCGGAAACCGCACGCCCATCACATCGATGTCGGTGACCGCGTGATATGAGCCGTCGGCGTCACGCTTTTGAATCTCGAACTCGCTGAGGGTGAGGTATCCCGAGATCCGCAGATAGTTCTCGATCAGATTGACTGCGATGTCCACGGGCGAACCTTAGGAACACCGGGCGGCAACCTCATGTCTCGTAAAGCAAGTCGATGTATCGCTCGAGCAGGTCAGAGACCATCGACCGGACCGGTACGGTGGCCGCAAGCCCGTAGACCGGTGCCATGCCTTCCGACTTTCCGGGATCAGCCGCGACCGCGGCAACGGCCGCTCTCAGATCGGAGACGAACCGCTCGGCGACGCCGTCCTGAGTGTGGCGAAGGGTGACCGCGAGGTGAACGGCCGGTGGATTGTGCAGACCGTTCAACGACCATCCCCTGAGCCGCATCTTCTCCATGACCCGGTACACATCGACCGTGTCGGACCGAAAAGCGATCACCCAAAGCGGCTCGCCGATTACCTCCAGTCCCGGAATCGCATCGACCGCGGTCCGAATCGTCGCCCCGGTCTCCAGAATGCGACGTGTGGCGTCGAGATACCCGGACTCTCCCATCGCCACCATCGCCGCCCAGGCACCGGCCGAAAGCGCACCCGGCCTGGATCCGGCAAGGGTCGGAGAGAAGTAGAGGCCACCCGGCCATTCGGTGGCAGTGAAGTACTGGTACCTGCGCAGATCCTTCCCGCGATAAAGGACCACCGATGTTCCCTTGGGGGCATACCCGTACTTGTGGGTATCCGCCGACATGGATGTGACCCCGTCCACGCGGAAGTCGAATGGCGGCACCGGGTATCCAAGGCGTTCGGCCCATGGCAAAACGAATCCGCCCAGACAGCCGTCGACATGGAATCCCGCGCCTCGCTCTGCCGCTAGAGCCGCCATGGCCCCGATCGGATCGATGGCCCCGTGAGGAAACGACGGTGCCGACCCGACCACGAGAATCGTCCGATCGGAGATGGCGTCGGCAACCGCTGCGATGTCTGCGCGTGAGTCGTGATCGACCCGTGTCCGAATCAGCTTGACGCCGAAGTAGTCGGCAGCCTTGTCGAAGGCGGTGTGGGCCGTGACCGGAGCCACCATTTCAGGGTTCCGGAGTCCGGCCCGGTCCCGATAGGTCTTGACCGCAAGAAGGATCGACTCGGATCCGCCCGACGTCACCGTCCCGCAGATGTCGGCGACCCCCGGCGCCAGCATCGCTGCCGTCATGGCGACGATCTCTGCCTCGTATTTGGCAGCCGACGGCCATACGTCGGAGTGCAGAGGATTCACCTGCGAGTTGATGGCGAGCACCTCGTCGAGAAAAGCGATGTGGGCGGCGTCACCGTGATAAACCGCTCCGGACACGAGGCCGTCCTGCCAGGATTTCCTCTCCCGGGCGGCCAGGGACGCCATCTCCGCAAGAATCTCGTCGCGTGCCACGCCGCTTTCGGGTATCTGCGTGAAAGACCGCTCATCGCGATACGGCTTGACCGTATCGCGGAGACCTGAGAGCAGACTCTCGTACTCGGCGGCGATCTTCCGTCCCACTCCGGGAATCCTGCCCGCCATCCGGAACAGGAACCTTGCAACCGGCTTGGGGAGTCGCCCCAGCGGGCCGCTGAGAATGGCTTCAAGATCC
>JBFJTO010000023.1:0-10962 GCA_041625295.1 Acidimicrobiia bacterium
CACGGCAGTGGCGGTTGGATCGCCGCCGGCTCCGGGGCCGACAAAGAGAAGCTCACCCACGGCAGGCCCCTCGATGAACACCGCGTTGTTGGCGCCGCGTACACCGGCGAGAGGATGCTTGTCGGGCACCATCGCAGGGTGCACACGAACTCCGACGCCGCCGTCGACAGTCTCGGCGATCGCCAAGAGCTTGACCACGTAGCCAAGCCGCCTTGCATGGGCGATATCGACCGCGTCGAGACTCTCGATCCCCTCTTTGAATACTCGATCGGAGCCAACCCAAACGCCAAAGGCAAGACCGGCGAGAATGGCGGCCTTGGCCGCGGCATCGCTTCCATCCACATCGGACGTTGGATCGGATTCGGCGAAGCCGAGTTGCTGGGCCCGTGCCAGGGCGTCGGCATAGGTCGATCCCTCGGCATCCATGGCCGTGAGGATGTAGTTCGTCGTGCCGTTGACGATGCCCATGACCCTGGTCAAGCGCTCGCCTGCCAGGGATTCCGACAGAGGACGGATCAGCGGAATCCCACCGCCCACCGCTGCCTCGAACAGCAGGCTGACACCGCTCTCGGCGGCGAGCGAGAACAGTGAGGGTCCCCGTGCCGCCAACAACTCCTTGTTGGCCGTGACCACCGGCTTGTGCAGCCGAAGAGCCCGGAGTATCAGATCTTCGGCCGGGTCGAGTCCGCCCATCAACTCAACGACCAGATTCACGGCCGGGTCGTCGACGACCTCCTCGGGAACGGCCGTGACCAGCTGAGAGGGGAAGGGGCGGTCCTTGTCACGATCCCGGACCGCGACCCTGACGAGTTCGAAGTCGACTCCCGCCTTGCGTCGGATGGCTTCACCTTCCTCGATGAGCTTTCGCGCCAGGGCGCCGCCCACGGTTCCGCCGCCAATGATCCCTACGCCTACTCGCATTTGGCGATGGTAGGCAGGGATCGCATCGGGCGGGCACTGATACACTTGCCGGCCCGGGCCCCCGTAGCTCAGGGGATAGAGCACTGGCCTCCGGAGCCAGGTGCGCAGGTTCGAATCCTGTCGGGGGTACCAGTCAGCTGGCTTGGCGTTGCGCCTTGGCCGCCTCGACCGAAGCCTTGAGTGCCTCGAGCAGATCCACGACCTTCGTCGGCTGCGGGGACTCCGGCATGACGATCTCCTCACCCTGGACCTTCTTGGCAACCAGGTTCTCGACCTGCTCCCGACGCGAGTCCTGATATTCGGCGGTGTCGAAGGGTCTGGTCATGTTTTCGATCAGTTGTGCAGCCATCTCGACTTCTTCGGGTCGCACCGAGACCTCAGCTTCGAGTTCCTCGAACTCAGCTTGTCGGACTTCGTCCGGCCAGTGCATCGTTTCCAAGACCAGGACGTCGCCTCGGGCGCGCAGGGTGGCCAGGCTCTCCTTGTCGCGAATCGAGACCTTGGCTATTCCGACCCGGCCCCGGTCGGAGAGGGCGTCCAGAAGAATCCGGTAGGCCTTGACACCGGTCTTCTCAGGAGCGAGAAAGTAGGAGGAGCGGTAGTAGAGCGGGTCGATCTCGGACTCGTCGGCGAACTGGACCACATCCACGAGCTTGGCGCCTCCCCGGGCCGACGAGGCCGCCAACTCCTCATCCGTGATCACGACGTAACTTCCCTTTTCCACCTCGTACCCGCGCACGATCTCGTCCCATGTGACCTCATGACCATCGGCCTCGGCAACACGCTTGTAACGGATCGGGCTTCCATCCGAACCCCGAAGCTGCTTGAACTTGGGGCTCTTGTCCTCGGTGGCGGAGAAGAGGGCAACCGGAATCGTCACCAGCCCAAATGAGATCGCACCCTTCCAGATCGCTCGCATGATCAGAGCTTAAGTGGGCCGCGACCGCTACGCCTGGGGGAAGGTCACGCCGATCCAAGCTCGCTTCGAACCAGACGGCTGACCACTGCCCCGTCCAGGGCCTGCTTGTGGACCTTCATCAGATGCCCGGTCACCCGGCCAATTGCCTTGGCGTCGCCTTCGGCACCGAGTTCTTTGATGGCGGCACGCACCAGTTCCCGGGTTTCGGCCTCGCCAAGGGTGCTGGGAAGCCATCGCTTCAGATATTCGACTTCCCATTCGAGCTTCGCCGCCATCACCAGACCGCGCTCACCGAGACCTCGATACTCCTGGGCAGCCTTGGCCATCTTCTTGACATAGGCACCGATCGCCCCCCGATACAGATCGTCGTCCACCTCGCCTTTGAATCCGGGAGAAGAGCGCAGCAGCGCTATCTCGCTTTCGATCTGGCGAACGACATCCCGACGGCGGACGTCGCGGGCCAACATCGCTTCTCTGAGTTCGGCGGCGAGTTCTTCCCTGATGGTCATTTGCTTCCTTCCGACAAAGCCGTCTTCATTCCACCCGGCTCGTTGGTGATGATCGTGGCAACGCCTGACGAGAACAGCCTGCGGGCTATTGCCGGATCATCGACCGTCCAGGTGATCACCTCCAGACCCTCGGCTCTGGCCCTGGCGACGAGACCAGGGTCTCTGAGAATCATCCGCCAGGATGGGATGATCGCAACATGTCCCAACGCCCGAGCATGCTCGATGGCGTCGTCACCGGGCACGGGATCATCCAGAAGAAGGCCGGTCGCCACATTCGGAAACTCGACGCGGACCGCATCCATCGACGGCCAGTAGAAGCACGAGACCAGATCCTGAGTCCGGGCAGCCGCTGCCGTCTCGAGCGCAATGAGGTGATCGGGTTCGAAGCCGGGTTCCCCGGGGGAGTTTTTGACCTCCAGATCGATGGGATGATTTCCGGCGATCCCGGACAACAATTCCCCGACGCTCAGCGGCGCGTGACCTTGTCCGAGATCGAGGGCCCGAAGGTCGTTCCATGGGGTTTCACACACCAGCAGGCCGGCCATCACCGGGTCGTGAGACAACACGAGGACACCGTCGAGAGTGCGACGTACGTCGGTCTCGACCGATCCAACCGCCGCCAGTGCTTCGGTGATGCCTGCGGCGGTGTTGTCGGGGAAGCGTGTGGGCCACCCGCGATGGCCCGCGATCCTGGAAAAAAACATGGGAATTCCGTTGCAGAAGCTAGGGGTCGAGGGTACCGTTCTCATGGTAAGAACATTCAATGCGGCACAGGCCAGACTGGTCGTGCTCGCAAGAACCGCAAATAAACCGAAGGAACCTACCTACCGTGTTGACCATTACCCCTGTTTGGCGCGACGTAGCCGCGTGCCGTGACTCCGACCCCACCCTGTTCTTCCCGATCGGTTCGACCGGTCCGGCCGTCGATCAAATTGCAGCTGCCAAGGTGATTTGCGCCTCGTGCTCGGTCATCGAGGGATGCCTCAAGTACGCACTCGAATCCAACCAGGAAGCGGGCGTGTGGGGCGGATACGCCGAGGATGAGCGTCGCCGACTCCGCAAGCGTTGGCTGGCAGAACGGCGCCGCCGGGCCCTCTGAAGCCCTAGCTACCCGAGGCGAATCCAACCGCCGACCGGTCGCTCCGCTTCTCGACCTCCACGAACGCGATTCTGGCGCGGGGGATACCCACGCGCCGTCCCTTGGTGTCCTCGAACCACATGATGGCCTGCTCGGTGCTGAATGCAGACTCGATGGTTTCCTCGAAGGCTGCAGTATCTTCGACCTCCAGATCCACGATCCGGTCGGTGTCTGCGATGCCGATTCTGGCTTTCACGGGTCTCCTGAGTTGGGTGTGACTGCATCGTAGAACGACCCCCTACCAACCGCGACCGGCGCCGCGTAGCTTGGCGTCATGTCGACGAAACCATGGCTGTCTCCAATTCTGCTCATCGCCCTTCTTGCCATTGGTACAATCCTCGGTCTTCCGGCGTGGATCGACGGCGAGACAGCCGTGACGTCGCTCATCTGGCTGGCGGCAGTCTTTCTTTCGGTAGGTGTTGGAATCGGCTCGTCTCCACGAATTGGAGTCGCGGCCGCACTGCTGCTGGCGGTGGCGTCCCCGGTGCTCGCGTCCCCGGTGGGAGACGGATACCTGCCCACGCGGATCCCGGCTCCCGGCCCCGAAACTCACGTGGTCGCTGCAGGAGACAATTTCTGGTCGATAGCCCGCCATCGAGTCGCCGAGAGCGTCGGCCGCAGGCCGGCCAATGCCGAAGTCGCCGCGTATTGGTGGGATCTGGTGGACAGCAACCGTGATTCGATCAGGTCCCACGACCCCGACCTCATCTTCCCGGGTGAAGTGGTGAGTCTGCCTTAGGGGTTGTCGCCGAGAAAGATCTCGGACACGCTCGAATCCATGAATATGGCCTGAAGCGCCTCGGCGAGAATCGGAGCTATCGAGAGCACCTGGAGATTGGGCAGCTCCCGAACCTCTTCGGATACGGGAAGCGTGTTGGTGACGATCACCTCTTCGATGGGAGCGTTCTTGATCCGATCGATGGCCGGCTCAGAGAATATGGCGTGGGTGGCGGCGATGCGGACGCTCAGGGCACCCATTCGATGCACCATCTCTGCGGCATTGCACACCGTTCCCGCGGTATCGATCATGTCATCGACGATCACAGCGTGCCGACCCTCGACCTCACCGGCGGCCTCCAGAGCGAGTGAGACGTTGTGGTGTTCGGCCTCACGGCGCTTGTAGATGAAGGCGACTGCGGCATCCAGGCGCCTGGCGTACTTCTCGGCGCGTTTCACACCACCGGCATCGGGAGACACGATCGTCACCGGGCCGGTGATTCGGTCGGCGAGATAGTCGACGATGATGGGGAGCGCGGTCAGATGGTCGAACGGCTTCGAAACGAACCCCTGCAACTGGCCGGTGTGGAGGTCGACCGAAACAAGACGGTCTGCCCCTGCGGTCATGAACAGATCGCCGACCAAACGGGCCGTGATCGGCTCGCGTGCCATCACTTTCTTGTCCTGGCGGCCATATCCGTAGAAGGGCATGACGGCGGTGATCCGACGAGCAGAGGCTCTTCGGAGGCCGTCGATGATTATCAACTGTTCGAAGATGGCGTCGTTTATCGGCCGGCAATGGCTCTGCATCACATAGCAGTCGGCGCCACGGACACTCTCGGTCGGCCGGGCATACAACTCGCCATTGGCAAAGGTCGATCGCTGCAGGCCCCCCATGCGAACACCGAGCAGGTCCGACACCTCATCGGCGAGTGCGAGATTCGCACCGCCTGTGAAGAGCATCATTCGGTTCCGACTGATGATGTCCAAAGCGGGTCCTTCCCCGGATCTACCCGTCCTGCTTACGGTAGCGGGCCCTCCGCTTGGCAGCGTAACCGGATATCAGCTTCTGCTTCGATCGCTCCAGGGCCAACCCGTCTTCGGGCACATCGGAGGTGATCACCGAACCGGCACCGGTCATGGCCCCGGCTCCGATCGTGACCGGTGCCACGAGCATCGTGTCGGAGCCGATGAAGGCATCGGGCCCGATGATCGTGGAGTGCTTTTCAAAGCCGTCGTAGTTACAGGTGATGGTTCCGGCCCCGACATTGGCCCGGTCCCCGATGCTGGCATCGCCGATGTAGCTGAGGTGGGGCACCTTGGCGTCCTCCCCCACAACGGTCTGCTTGGTCTCGACGAACGTTCCCGCCTTGGCGCCCCTCTTCAGCACGGTTCCCGGACGGAGCGATGCAAACGGGCCCACCTGGCATCCCTCGCCCACCTCCGCCGATCTGAGGACCGAATACCAGACACGGGCGCCGGGACCGATCACCGAATCTTCGCAATACACGTCAGGACCAACGATGGCGCCGGTACCCACCGTGGAGGAACCGTGTATGTGTACTCCCGGTTGGATCACAGCCCCGGGCTCGATCGAGATTCCATGGTCGATATAGGTTCGCTCGGGATCGACGATCGACACACCGCCCACCATGAGCGCCTCGAGAATCCGGCTACGCACAATGCGGGCGGCCCCGGCGAGCTGAACGTGGCTGTTCACGCCTGCGACCTCGGCTGAATCGGCGATGACGGCTTCCACCTTTCGGCCTGATCCCACCGATGCCGACACAACATCGGTGAGGTAATACTCGCCCTGGACATTGTCGGGTCTGAGCTCGCTCAAATGGGTGGTGAGATCCCGAACCGTGAAGGCATAGATGCCCGAGTTCACTTCCATGATCGCTCTCGTCTCCGGGTCGGCATCCCTGTGCTCGATGATCGCTGCCACCGAACCGTCCTGGCTCCGGACCACCCGGCCGTAACCATCGGGATCGTCGACCACCGCCGTGAGAACGGTTACCGCAGCATCTGAGCCTGTGTGCTTCAGCGCCAGCGAAGAGAGCGTTTCCGGAGTGATCAATGGTGTGTCCCCGGGCAACACGATGACGACTGCATCCGGGTCGTGGGCTCCCAGTGCCGCCATGGCGACAGCGACAGCGTCGCCGGTTCCGCGTTGAGGCTCCTGGACGCAGCTGTCCACTCCTGCGGGCAGCGATGCCCTTACCGCCTCGGCATCGTGACCGACAACGACCATGATCGAGGAGGGTTCCCCGCCGGCGGCGGCATCCAGAACCCAGTGCAACATCGGTCGACCCGCAATCTCGTGGAGCACCTTTGCCCGCGCCGACTTCATGCGCGTGCCCTGCCCTGCGGCCAGGACCACGACCATGTGGTTCATCCGTACTCCTCTTCGGGTTGCTGGGGGGACAGGAATCGAACCTGTACTAACAGAACCAAAATCTGCCGTGCTGCCAGTTACACCACCCCCCAAAGGGGCCGACCGAGGGCAGCTTACCGATCGGTCCGCGACACTCCTATACGCCGCAGGGCCACACCCGATCCCGCCCGGGCAGAGTGGACCAGCGACGCCTCTGCAGCCTCATCGAGATTTCCAAAGAACCCGAACACCGCCGACCCGCTCCCGGACATCATCGCCGGCCGATCCCAGATCGAACCCAGGTCCGAAAGCCAGTCGCCAAGCTCGGGTCGAATCGAGATCGCCGCAGGGGTGAGATCGTTTCGCAGCGGCGCATCCGAGCGCAGCGAGGGGGGCAAGGCCGAAGCCCTAACCCCGGGTCCCACGGGACCGCCCAACGAGTCCCAGCGTGCGTACACCTCCGCCGTGGCAAGCTCGAAGGGAGGCACCACGACGGCAATCGCAAATCCTTCCAGTGCCGGCAGCGGGCTGACCCTTTCGCCATACCCTTCGATCAAAGCCGTTCCACCGGTCAGGAAGTAGGGCACGTCCGCACCTGCTGTCTGCGCGGCCGCAGCAGTAGCCGACGACACCAAACTCATGACTCCGGCCACAGCAGCGATAGCCGCGGCGGCATCGGCGCTTCCACCCCCCAAACCGGCCCCGACGGGAATCGCCTTGTGGAGTGTCATCTCGAGCTTGGGTCTGGGGCCATCAAGAGCCTCCAAGCCCTTCCAGACCAGATTCTCTGCACCTGTGGGAAGTTCGGCCCCGAACACCTCGAGCCGATCCTCTACCGCGGAATGGAGTTCGAGTCGATCGAGCCAATCGATGGTCTGGACCAGCGACCTGATCGGGTGGTATCCGCTCGCGTCCGGCGCACCGACCAACAGGCTGAGATTGACCTTGGCGGGCGCCTCCCAGACTTCATCCACTCTCGGCCTCTGCGATCCGCAGATATGCGTCTGGGGGGAGTTGTTCGGCGCGTGCCGTCGGGTCGATTCCCGCTGCCTCGAGCACAGCCACAGGGTCTTCGATCACTCCCGACAGCGACCTCCGCAGCATTTTGCGGCGCTGTCCAAATGCTGCTCCCGCCAGCTGGATGGCCCGTTCTGCGCCACGCGGCGACCGGGTGCGTTCCACGATCACGACCGCCGATTCCACGTTTGGCGCGGGAATGAAGACCTGGGGCGGAACCTTGAAGGCGACTCGGGCGGAGCCGTGCACTCCCACGACGACGCTGGGGATCCCGTAGTCCTTGTGGCCTGGCGGCGAAGCGAGACGACGTGCCACCTCCAGCTGAACCATCACGACCATCCGGACGATGGCGGGAACATGACGCAGGAGGTCGAGAACAAGCGGGGTTCCGACGTTGTAAGGCAGATTGGCCACCATCACCCATCCGTTGCCGTCGAGCGCTTCCGCAAAGTCGACCCTGGTGGCATCTTCGATCCTCACCTCGACGTTCGGGAGGGCACCCACGACCTCTTCGAGAACCGGCGCCAGCGCCGAATCCACCTCGTAACACACGACTGTGGCGCCGCTGGCAGCGAGGGCCGCCGTCAGCGTTCCGGTGCCGGGACCGACCTCCACCACACGGTCACCAGGCCCAACACCGGCAACGGAGACGATCTTGCGGGTGATGTTGGGATCGGCGAGAAAATGCTGGCCGAGGTCTTTGCGCGGGTTGACGCCGTGTCGGGCCAACAGATCGATCATCTGTGAGCGAATCTGGGCCGTCATACAGCCCCGAACACGCGTGCAGCGTTCTCGGCGGTGATCCTGGCAACCTCGGCTGTATCGATCCCCCACACGGCGGCGAGGGCCTCACCTACAAGGCCGACCCAGGCGGGCTCGTTCTGTTCGTGGCGATGTGGAGGAGGGGCCAGGTAGGGCGTATCGGTCTCGACCAGCGTGCGCTCGGGCGGAACCAGGGCGGCTCCCAGCCTCACCGTCTCACCGGTCTCGAACGCAACTGGGCCGGCAAAGGAGAAGGTGGCGTCCAGAGCAAGAAAGCGCTTGGTCCAGCGGGGACCACCCGTCCAGCAGTGGAGAACTGCACGCGGTCCGGCGCCGGTCGCCTCGAGGATCCGGTGTACCTCTGCGAAGGCGTCCCGACAGTGGACTATCAACGGCTTGCCGCACTCCTGTGCCAGCTCGATCTGCCCGATGAAGGAGTCGACCTGGTCGGATCGGGGAGACAGATCCCGGTAGAAGTCGAGACCGGTCTCGCCGATGGCGCTCACAACGGGCGCGAGTTCCGCGATACCCGCAGCCTGCGCCGACCAGTTCTCGGCATCATGTGGATGCAACCCGGCGGTCGCCCGCACCTTTCCGGGCATGCGCCCGGCCAGGGCGAGAGATGCCCGCGACGTCTGCAGATCGACACCCGGTGCAACGACCCAATCGACTTCGGGAGCGCGTTCGAGCAGCAGCTCGGGTGAGCGCTCATCGAGTTGAAGATGACAGTGGCTGTCTACCCATCCCACGGCGAGGATTTTAGGAGGGACTCGAGGACGGATCGCCTCCCACCCGCACATATGGTCACTACACCGATAGAATGCGTCTACCGACGATATGGAGAGGGGATGAATTCAGGTATCGCTCGGAAGATCGACGATCTGGGACGAATCGTCATACCTGCTGAAACGCGACGTTTGTTCAGCATCAAGGATGGCGATCAACTCACCATCTCCGTCGAGGGCTCCTCGATTGTGATTCGCAAGCTCGAGAGCACTTGCACGTTCTGCGGTACCACCGAGTCGGTGCAGCCGTTCCACGGTAAGGGTGTTTGTTCCACATGTCGGGAAGAGATCAACTCCTAGCCGAGGGACTCGTAGATGTCTCTCCTCGGATGACCCGAACGCATTGCCGCGTTCCGCGCGGCTTCTGATCGCGACGATCCCGCGGCGATCTCGGCGCGTCCGATAGCAACCGCCGTGGCAAAGTCGACGGCACTTTCGGCGCCTCCCGCCACTACCAGGGTCAGTTCCCCTTTCACATCCCTCCCGCTCCAATGCTCGGTGGCCTCCTCCAGCGTCCCCCACCAGACCTCTTCGTAGAGCTTGGTCAATTCCCTGGCGATGCACACCTCTCTGGCCGAACCAGCCAGCATGGCGAGGTCACCGAGGTCCCGAACCAGCCGCTTGGCGGTGGTGAAGAGAACCGTCGGCCGGGTCTCGGAGGCCAGGCTGCGGATCCGGACGCTTCGCTCCCCTCCCTTCCGGGGCAAGAACCCATCGAATACGAATCGGTCGCCACCAAAACCCGACAACGCGATGGCAGAGGTGACCGCGCTCGGACCCGGGATGATCCTGACGGAGGCACCGCACTCACGCGCCGCCGTGACCGCGCTCACTCCGGGGTCGGCGACTGCCGGCGTCCCCGCATCGGTGACCAGGGCAACGTTTCGTCCGGCCCCGAGGCTCGCCGCGAGTTCCCGCGAACGCGACTGCTCGTTTCCGATGAAGTAACTCCGCACTTCTGCCGACACGCCCAGCGCAGCCATCAACTTTGCGGTTCTCCGGGTGTCCTCGGCGTACACGACGTCGACCGCATCGAGCGTGTCCCGCAAGCGAGCGGATGCGTCCCCGAGGTTGCCGATCGGAGTGGCGCACAGATAAAGGGTTCCCGCCATGTTGGAACCCTAGATAGCCAGCTGCATGCCGGGCGAAGGCGGTGGGCGGTCGATGGGCAGCTCCAGGAAGAAGTGCGCTCCAGGCTCGAAGAGAATCCGTCCGGGTCGGAGACGGGCAACTGAAACAACTTCCATATCTCTGTCGATGGCCACTGCCCAGATCGGCACTCTCATTCCCCAACCGTGCACCGAACGTGCTGCCAGCAGCAACCCGTGATCCCGGGGAGCCGGACGCAACCCGCGCCAGCGCTGCCGAAAGCTCGCGGCGAAGAAGATCGGTCCCGATTGCCACCCATTGGAGTGCAGCTCTAACACTCCCCCAAGCTAGGACTTGCCGATCGCTCACGGAAGAGCGCCGTGAAACTCTCGGTGACTAGCCGAGCCCGAATCCGGTCACGCCCACGAGGAGGCCAATCGCCACCGCGACAAAAGTCGCCACTGCGGCAGCGGGGAGAACCCGCTGCCGCTTCGCTTGCATCGCCGCCAGCATCACCAGAGCGGGGACGATCCCGAGACCGGCCCAGACCACAGCGGCCCTAAGAACTCCCCCGCCGAGTCCCGCCGAGCCCACGACCAGGGCACTCCCCACCAGGAGGAGCACAATCAGACGGCGGGCCCAAGCGGCGCCGATGCGTACCGCCAGCACCAGCTTCCCGGCACGCAGGTCGGTGTCGAGATCGGGAAGCTCAAAGGCGAGCATCATGG
>JBFJTO010000024.1:0-10935 GCA_041625295.1 Acidimicrobiia bacterium
CGGCGGGAACCTTGATGATCCGCGGGACCTTGGCCCGCAGTGGACCCGAGGGAATGCCGTCGATGGCCTGGGTCACGATCCGCACCGACTGGCGGATCTCTTCGAGCCGTACCCACCATCGGTCCCAGCAGTCACCGTTCTGGCCGATGGCGACATCGAAATCGAACTTGTCGTAGGGCAGATAGCTCTCGACCTTGCGGAGGTCGAAGCCGACACCCGAACCCCGCAGGTTGGGTCCCGACACGCCGTAGGCGGCGGCAATCTCCGGGGGGAGGACACCGATTCCCTTGGTCCGGGCCAGGATGATCTCGTTACCTGCGACCAGATCCTCGAGCTGGTCGGACGCTTCGAGCACCTTCTCCATGGCCAACCGGGTTTCGGCCAGGAAGCCCTTGGGGAGGTCCTGGGACTGGTTCTTCGTGAGTTGACCCGCTCCTACAGCGGGCTTGACGCCCCCGATGCGGTTGAAGTTGGGGTGGAACCGTCCCCCGGTCACGCCCTCTATAAGGTCGAGCACGCGTTCCCGCTCCCTGAGAGCGAAGAACAGCGGTGTCGCCGCACCCAGTTCCAGCGGATAAGACGCCATGAAGACGAGGTGGTTGGAGATCCGGGCCATCTCCGTGAGGATCAGGCGGATGTACTGGGCCCTTTCCGGGACCTCGACCTCCATCAGTTTCTCGGCAGCGACGATGAAGGGAACCTCGTTGGCATACCCCGACACCCAGTCGATCCGGTTGATGAGGGCGGTGATCTGGGCGTAGGTCCTTACCTCTGCCAGCTTCTCGTAGCCGCGATGCATGTAACCGATCACAGGTTTGACGTCGTACGCCCGCTCACCGTCGATACGGGCGACCAGGCGCAACACACCGTGCGTAGAAGGGTGCTGGGGGCCGATGTTGAGGGTCATGTCCTCGGTTTCGAGTTCCACCGAGACCGACACGTCGGACAGGTGCCGGGCCATCTCCGAAGGGATGGTCGTCATCTCATGCCTCCGGGTTCTCGGTTGACGGTTCATCGCCGGGCATGCCCTCCACGTCCACCGAACCCGGCCAAGGCTTGACCTCGCGGCTCATGAGCGGATACGACTTGCGAAGCGGATTGCCCAGGAACCCATCGGGCAGGTAGAGGTTGCGGGGATCGGGGTGACCGATGAACTCGATACCGAACATGTCCATCGCTTCCCGCTCGTGCCAGTCGGCACCCGCGTAGACACCGGTGAGGGTGGGCAGGCCGGCGTCCTTGGAGATGTCCGTCGACAGGGTCACCCGGCGTCCCTCGGAGAGGTCGCCCACGGTGCACAGCACCTCGTAGCGCTCCTCCACGGGCTCCGAGAGCGGGTCTCCCGAGGCCACCTCGTTCGTCCAGTCGATCGCCGACAGCCAGGAGAAGAACACCAGCCCGAATTCGTCCCGAAGCGTTGTGGCGGCAGCCACCCAGTTGTCGGGTGTGACCGAGATCTTGGCGGTGTCGAAGGTGACCCGGGCCTCTCCACCCACGCCTTTCGCCACGGAGGCCGCGTATTCATCGAGGGTCATCAAACCGGCTCCCGATCGCGACGATTCCACTTCTCCTTGATGTCCTCTCCCTGGATCTTCTTCTGGAGTTGGACGATGCCGTCCATGAGCGCCTCGGGCCTGGGCGGGCAACCGGGCACATAGATGTCCACGGGGATGAGTTGGTCAACACCCTTGGTGACCGAATACGAGTCCCAATATGGTCCGCCACAGTTCGCACAGGAGCCCATCGAAATCACGTACTTGGGGTCGGGCATCTGGTCGTAGAGGCGCCGGACCGCCGGTGCCATCTTGTCGGTGACGGTGCCGGCAACGACCATCAGATCGGCCTGACGCGGTGATGCCGGAAGCGGAATGATCCCGAAGCGCATGAAGTCGAACCGGGGTCCGGACGCCGCCATCATCTCGATCGCGCAACAGGCGAGCCCGAACTGGAACATCCACAGCGAGTACTTGCGGGACCAGTTCAACAGCCAACCGACCGGCTTGGGTACGCCGAATTTCTGGACTACTCCCACCGCAACACGCCTTTGCGAATCGCGTAGACGAGTCCCAACAGCAGGATGGCGACAAAGGCGAACATCTCGACGAGCCCGAACCACCCCAGCTTCTCCAGGATGATCGCCCACGGGAAGATGAACACGGCCTCGACGTCGAAAATCACAAACAGAAGGCCGAAGATGTAATAGCGGACATATGTCTGGCTCCAGCCCGATCCGACGGGATCGACGCCGCACTCGTAGGTCGAGGATTTGACGGCCGTGGGGTTCGTGGGCCGCAGGATCATGGCCACTCCCAACAGCGCCGCCACGAGCAACACCCCGACAGCAGCGAACACTCCGACCGTGATGTAATCCTGGAAATACGCGCTCATCGATGCCCTGGGTCGACCGGCGGCGAGTATAGGAATCGGAATCGAGGAAATGCCTATCCATTGCTCCGAGCCCGATCGCGGCGTGCGAAACGCCCACCCATCGATCCACCGTAGGCTGGGCAGATGCCACCATCCGATGGACTCGTCAATCTGGTCGCAGAATTGGAACTTCGCCTCACCGGCAAGTCGGCCAGCAAGACCCTGACCACACCATCGATCGTCCCCGATGCCTCCACCTACGTGCTGGTCCTTTTCGACGGTCTTGGCCACCGTCAGCTCGGTCACCCGGCCGCAGCAGACTTGCAGGCGTCCAGCGCGGCAACACTCTCCGCGCCGTTTCCGTCCACAACCACCGTGAGCATGGCCACCGTTGCCACGGGTCTCTCCCCCCGCACCCATGGAGTGATCGGCCACCTCATGTGGATCCCTGTCCTCGGGCAGGTCGTCAACACCCTCAAATGGGTGTCACCGGCCGGCGGGAAGATCGACCATCCCACCGAGGACTTCCTTCCCGGCCCCAACCTCTGGGAGCGACTCGCCGCCGCGGGCAGGGAGCCGATCACCGTTCAACCCGGCGACTTCGCCGGTTCACCGCTGTCCCGGGCGCTCTACCGCGGATGTCGCTTCGAAGGCGCATGGTCGCCCGGCGAGCGCATCGAAGCCACGGTCCAATTGGCGGCGACGCCGGGCCGGCTGATCTTCACGTACTTCCCGGAAGTGGATTTCGCGGCCCACGTCTACGGTCTCGGCGCCCCCCAATACCGGGATGCGGTCGCTCTCGTCAACAACGCCTGGGCGCAATTGGAACGGCAACTGCCCAAGAACGCGGTCGCCGTCGGAACCGCCGACCACGGCATGGTCGAGGTGGAACCCGCCAACAAGCTCCTGATCCGGGACGCGGCGTACGACGAATTGACGTTCTTCGGCGACCCCCGTTCCCTCATGGTGCGCGGGGACGCCGGATCGATCGCCTCGCTGGCGAGCATGACCGGGGCCACGATCATCACGGACCTGCCCCTGGGGCCCGGACCCGACCATCCCGAGTTGGCGGGCAGGTCGCCAGATGCAGTGCTCCTTGCTCCCCGCGACAGCGTGCTCCTGCCCCGGGGATTCGACAAACGCCTGACCGGATATCACGGAGGCATGGACCCCAGGGAGACGGAAGTCCCTCTGCTGGTGGCCAAACGAACCTAGAGGTCGGGCCTTTCGGCCTTTTGCACTACCGTCGTAGTGTTTATTAGGTTGCCGCCAACGAACCAGGAGACGCTTAACAGATGGCCGCATTCCTCGTGATGCTGAGAGAGGGCGTGGAAGCCGCCCTCATCGTCGCGATTCTGCTCGGATACCTGGCCAGGGTTGGTTCGCGGTCCGGCGCCCGCATGGTTTGGGCAGGGACCGCGGCGGCGGCAGCGCTGTCGGTCATCGTGGGCGGGATCCTCTTCGCGACCGTGGGTGAACTCGAAGGCGAAGCCGAACAGGTCACCGAAGGGATCGTGGCCGTGATCGCCGTCGCGCTGCTCACCTGGATGATCTTCTGGATGGGCCGCCAGGCCCGGACGCTCAAGAGCGAGATCGAACACAAGGCCGGCGAGGCCCTGGCCGTCGGCGGGGCAGCCGCCCTGACGTCGATCGCATTCGTATCCGTGCTCCGCGAAGGCCTGGAGTCCGCTCTGTTCCTGATTTCGACGACCATCGGGGAACAGGCCTCCGGGGGACAGCTCGCCGGGGGATTGCTGGGCCTGGCAGCTGCGGCGGTGATTGGCTACGGCTTCTACAGGGGCAGCCGGCGGATCGATCTCCGCAGCTTCTTCCGGACCACGGGAATCCTGATCGTCCTGTTTGCAGCCGGTCTCGTGGCCAAAGGGATCCACGAGTTCCAGGAAGCCTCCCTGTTCCCGGTTTGGGTCGAACATGTCTGGAACCTGAACATCCTCGACCCGGCCACAAGCATCACCGGACGGTTCCTGAAGAGCCTGTTCGGATGGCGACCCGACCCCTCGCTGGCGATGGTGATCGGATACTTCGCCTTCCTGATACCGGTAGGCGGGGCCTTCCTCAGCATGACGCGAACCGTGAGCGCCGCCGAGCTCGATCGGCTCAGCACACCCCAAGTGTGATCCCTGCGGGAACCTGACCTGCGCTTGGGCGTCTGAACGCCTAGCGTCGCACCTGCATGGAACTCACCGTTGCTTTTCTGGCCGCAACCGTGGCCACCGTGTTCACTGTCGATCTCGCCGCCGACTTCCGCCGGAGGCCCCGACCGCACGTAGCCGCCTACACGACCGGCATCGCCATGTTCGCTGTGGCGACCTGGGCGCTGGCGGCGGCTCTCCTGGTCGGATGGAACGGATTCAACTACCGGATCTTCTTCCTGTTCGGGGCCGTGCTCAACGTCCCGTTCCTGGCCCTCGGATCCACCTTCCTGGTACTGGGACGCCGGACCGGACACGTCTTCTTCTTCGTGGTAGGCGCACTGACGGCCATGGCCACCACGCTGGTGACCACGACCCCTTTCTCCAACACCCTGCCCGGGGCGGGCATACCCCACGACGCCTTTGGGGAAGGGTTCTCTTTCGGACCGCGGCTCCTGGCCCTGATCGCAGGCGCCGGATTCGGCACGATTCTGGCCGCACTGGGGATCGTGGGCATCGTGAAGTTGTGGAAGTCGAACCGCAACATCGCCGTCGGCAACGCCATGATCGTCGGCGGAGCATTCGCCGCGGCGTGGGGCGGAACCGGTCTGGGATTCCTTGGCGAGGCGGGCGCCTTCGCGGTGTCGCTGCTGGCCGCATCCACCCTGTTGTGGGCCGGATACCGGTACACGAGAAGGGCGCGAGCCGCAACGCCGGCCCCGCCTCTCGTGGTGCTGGTGGGACCGTCCATCCGCAGCCCGGAACGCGCCCATACCGAGCAACTCATCAGCGAACTCGAAAACCTGGGGCTGCGAGTCCGTTGCCCGGCCCGCGACATCGAGGATTGGGGTGCAGTCGGATTCGGACCGGCCGAGGCCAACCGCAAACTCCTCGAACTCGTCGCCGACGCCGACGCGCTTCTCATCGACCTCGTCGACAACTACGGCGTGGGCGTGCCCGCCGGCTATGCGGCCGCGAAGGGAATCCCCGTCCTCGTAGCGATCTCTGAGGGAAACCGAATCCCCCGCCCGTTCCGGGGTGTCGCCACCACCGAGATCTACTACAACAGCCCTGCGGAAGTCGCCACGAGAGTCAAGGCGTCACTGGAATCGGTGACGAAGACGCACAAGTGATCGGCGTCATCCTCGCCGGGGGCCGCAGTTCCAGGATGGGAGCAGACAAGGCCACCATCGCGTTGGCGGGACGCCCCATGATCGAATGGGTGGCGCAAGCGCTCGAAGCGGTGTGCGACAAGGTGGTGGTGGCAGGAAGATCCACCTCCGTGGCCGGACTGACGGCCATCCCCGATCGCGGAGAGGGCCATCGCGGTCCCCTGGCCGGCATCGCCGCCAGCGCAGAACTTGGGTCGCTGCTGGTCGTCGGCGTCGACCAGCCATGGGTGAGGTTCGAAACCATTGGGCGGCTCATTGCCGTTGGTGGAGACATCCCTGTTGTGCCGGTCGATCAAGGCAATCGTCAGGCGACGTGCGCCATCTACCCGGCGGGTGTGGGCGAAGCGGCCCAGGACGAACTCGACTCGGGCGGTTCGGTCCAGACGCTACTCGACCGGGTGGCCTTCAGACCCGTTGCCGAGAGCGAGTGGCGCTCCTGGGGTGAGGATGGGCGCTCGTGGTTTTCTGCGAACTCCCCCGACGACATCCTCTCCGGTCTCGAGCGGTACGGTCCCCCTCAACCCCCGATGTAGCTCATCTCGACCTTGTCGAGCCCATCGGTATCGCCTGATCGCAGTTCGGAATAGCGGTCCGAACGCTGCGTCCAGACGCTGTCGATGACACCCCCGAGTTGGGCATCGTCGGCACCCGAGCGGATCAGAGCCCGCAGATCGGTGCCCTTCGAAGCGAAAAGGCATGTGTAGAGCTTCCCGTCGGCAGAGAGCCGAACCCTGGTGCAATCGCCGCAAAAAGGCTGGGTGACCGAGGCGATGACGCCGATCTCGCCTTGACCGTCCAGGTAGCGGTATCGGCGGGCCACCTCTCCGGTGTAGTTCGCCTCGATCGGTTGCAGTGGAAATGCTGCGTGGATTCGGGAAACCACCTCTTTGGATGGGACGACATCGTCGAGGCACCACCCGTTGGTGGTGCCGACATCCATGAACTCGATGAAACGGAGGATGTGACCTGTGCCTCTGAAGTGCCTCGCCATCGACACGATCGAACCGTCGTTGAGACCCCTCTTGACGACCATATTGATCTTTATCGGGTCGAGACCGACCCGGGCGGCCTCGGCAACTCCTTCGAGAACCCGCTGGACCGGAAAACCGACGTCGTTGATGGCCATGAAGACGGCGTCATCCATCGAATCGAGACTCACCGTCACCCGATCGAGGCCGGATTCGAAGAGACCACGGGCTTTCCTGGCCAGCAGTGCGCCGTTGGTCGTGAGTGTGAGGTCATCTATCCCGGGCACCGTGGCCAGTTCCGATATCAGGTCTTCGAGGCCTTTTCGGAGCAGAGGCTCGCCACCGGTGATGCGAACTTTGGACACACCGCGGGCGGCAAAGAGGCGGGTCAGACGGGTCATCTCCTCGAAGTCGAGCAAAAGGTCCGTCTCCAGGAACTCGTGATCGCGGCTGAAGATCTCCTTAGGCATGCAGTAGGTGCACCTGAAGTTGCACCGGTCGGTTACCGAAATCCGCAGATCCTTCACCGGCCGTTTTAGGAGATCCAGGGGGCCGTCGCTCACACTGGAACGGTAATACCGTTGCAAATGCTGTCCCCAACCGGGCATAGACTGGCGCCCCCGACGGTTGGCTGAATCACATGTTCAAAAAGCGCACCAAACCGATCCGGCTCGAGTCCATCCAACAGCTCGATGACTTGGTTCGCTCTGGTCGTCCGGTACTCGTCGACTTCTGGCAGCAAGGTTGCTCATCGTGCGGGATCATGGACGGGATCGTCAAAGAACTCGCGCAGGAGTTCGACGGGCAGGCCCATGTGGTGATGGCCAATGCCGCGGTGTCATTCGAGACCTTCGAGCGGTACAAGGTCAGGTCCACGCCCACCTTCATCGTCTTCACCGCCAAAGAAGGGGCCAACACACTGACCCAGCGGTTCCGCGCCTCGGGTCTCACGAAGAAGGATGTGCTCGTAAAAGCGCTGCAAAGCGCCGGATCGGCCACAAAGTCGTAGAACGCGAAAACCGCCTACCAGTTACTGGAGGAGGCGGGAGAGCGGTGGCCTACCTTCCGATCGCAATCGATTCGGGAGGAGAGAGAGCATGCAAACGGAAACGCGCGCGGGCTGGCAAGGAATGCTCGACCGGCGCTTTCAGATAACCGCCAGGGGAACGACGGTGGGAACCGAGGTACGCGCCGGCGTGACCACCTTCCTCGCCATGGCCTACATCATCTTCGTGAATCCGTCGATTCTGTCGAACGCGATCCCATTCGATGGAGCGGTGGCACAGTTGGTGACGGTCACCTGCCTTGCGGCGGCGTTCGGCACCTTGGTGATGGGTCTGTGGGCGAACCTGCCATTCGCTCTGGCGCCGGGGATGGGCTTGAACGCCTACTTCACCTTCACGGTGGTCCTCGGCCTCGGTTACGAGTGGCAAACGGCGCTGGGAGCCGTCTTCGTGTCGGGCCTGCTGTTCCTGGTGATAGCGCTGACCGGGCTTCGTAAATGGATTCTGGACGCCATCCCGCTCTATCTGAAGCACGCCATCACGGCCGGCATCGGGGCCTTCCTGGCCATCATCGGTTTCAAAGAGGCCGGCATGATCCAGGGGTCGCCGGCCACGCTCGTGACCCGCGGCGACTGGACAGCGCCCGGCTTGTGGCTAGCCGTGCTGGGACTGATCGTCATAGGCGCCATGCTGATTCTCAGGGTCAAGGGAGCAATGCTCATCGGCATCGCCGCGGTGACGGTGGCGGCGATTATCACCGGAGCCGAGGTGTACGGCGGCGGCGCCTTCCCGGGTCTGTCGGGAGGGATCTTCGGGTTCACATGGCCCGGCGACCTCATCGGATCACTCGACATCGGTGCCGCGTTGAGTACCGGCCTCCTGTCCGTGGTGTTCACGTTCCTGTTCGTCGACTTCTTCGACACCGCCGGGACGCTGATCGGCCTGACCGAAAAGGGCGGCCTCATGGACGAGGACGGCAACATGGTCGCCCCCAAGGCGGCATTTGCCGCCGATGCGGCGGCAACCTCCTTCGGCGCACTGCTGGGCACTTCGAGCACCACCACCTACATCGAGTCGGCGGCAGGTGTTGAAGACGGGGGAAAGACCGGGCTCACGGCTGTGGTGGTCGGCGTCCTGTTCCTCGTGGGAATGCTGTTCTCGCCGCTGGCAGGCGTGATTCCGGCCGTGGCGACGGCACCGGTCCTGATCATCATTGGCGCGATGATGATGACCGGCGCATCCAAAGTGAACTGGTCCGACTATCGGACTTCGATACCGGCTTTTCTCGCGATCGTCGGGATGCCGTTCACATACTCGATCACCGACGGCATCAGCCTCGGGATCATTGCGCACACGGCGTTGATGGCCACGACCGGCAAGGCGAAGGACGTGCATCCAGTGATGTATGTACTATCCGCTCTGTTGATCTGGCGATTCTTCGTGCTTGGCTGAGGAAGGACCTCCTTCAGCCAACACGGGCTGGGATCACCTCGTGATCCGGAAGGGCCGGCGGGAACATTCCGCCGGCCCTTCACTATGCAAGTGGAAGCGTCGACGCGGCTCAGCCAGGGACGTCCGGGGGCACCAACCAGCCTCCGATTCCGGCCATGACCGCCAAACCCACGATCACCGAGCCCACCCAAGGGACCAGCTGAAACACGACGAGGAATGCCAACCCGATCAGAAACGCCGCCTGATTCGATCGCACACCCGGGAGGGCATGGCCGACTGCCGTGGCGACGGGGACCGGCGCCAGCATCAACGCCACGAATAGCAGACCCACTGCCGCCGCCACCAACGGCGCCAGCACCAGGACCAGCGGCAACCCCGCCTCTGGGGGACTGAACGAGGCCACCAGCACCACCAATCCGGCCAGAAGCGCCGGGGCGGCCAACACGGCAAGACCCCAACCGATGACAACCGCAGGCCGCCTGGAGACGGCGCGCATCGCAGCGTCGGTGCGATGTGGCGATGCCCACAAGAGCGTGAGACCCAGGATCGCCGCACCGGCGATTCCGAGGACGCGAACCAGGATCAGCATTCCCCGAACCCGCACGTTCACGGGAAGGGGCTGACGGTGAATCAGCGCTCCCTCGAACACGGCGCCGTCGGCAACCGAAGCCCGATCGTGTGATCGATAGGCCAGGTATCCGCTCACCCGAGCCCCCCTGCCAACATGGAGAGTCTCCACCGTGACCTCGACATCGCCGGTGACCGCACCGTCGAGGGTGGCGCTCCTCTGACTGCCTTCGAAGTTGCGTCCCACCGTCCCCTCGACGACCGCGCTCCACGACCAGACCAGCAGATCCCGTCCGATCACCGAAGCCGGCCCGGTGCGAACCCGGCGGGCCCCCACGAAGACGTCGTCGCCGACCCTGCCATCGATGACAACCGTTGCGGCCGCCGCCCTGACCGAGCCGCCCACTTCGCCCGAGATGACCACGCGACCGGCAAGTGCGACGACGTCGCCGGTGACGGTGCCGTTGATTCGCACCTCCTGATATGCGATCGCATAGAGGTCGCCTTCGACGCGCCCGTCCACCTGCACGATGTCTCCGGCTGCGTAGAGGTCCTCGGAAACTACGTCCTCGCTGCGGATGAGAACCAGATTCGATTGCACCCGCTCGGCTCTCGCCGGAACCGCCGAGAACAGAACCAGCCCGAGAAAGAGGATCAGAAGGCCGGAGAGGGCGGCGCTAGAGCGGGAGTGCATTGGCGGCCATTGCCAGCAGCGGCACCGGGAAGAGGCCGAAAACAACTGTCACTGCCATCGCAATCCACAGGACCCACTTGGTGTGAACGGCGGGAGAAGCCACCTCGGCGTCATCGGGTTCCTGCATGTACATCACGACGATGACACGCAGATAGATGAAGAATGCGATCACAGACGCCACCAGGGCCAGGATGACCAGCCATTCGAAACCGCCCTGCCAGGCCACCTGGAACACGCCGAACTTGGCGACGAATCCGGACGTGAGCGGAAGCCCGGCCATGCCGAGAAGAAGGACCGAGAAAGTGGCCGCCAGGAGCGGTTGGCGTTTCGAGAGCCCGGCAAAAGACGAGAGGGCCGACCGGGATGCATCAGCGCCGCCCAGCGTGGCCACCACCGCGACTGCCCCCACCAACTGCACCGTGTACACCGCAACGTAGAACCAGACCGCAGGTGCCGCCGGAGCCCCCGCGGCTATTCCCGTGAGGATGAAGCCGGCGTGGGCCACACCCGAGTAGGCGAGTAGCCGGCGCACATCGTCCTGGACGATTCCCACCACCG
>JBFJTO010000025.1:0-10812 GCA_041625295.1 Acidimicrobiia bacterium
ACCGCTAGCGTGCCGTCCGGGTATGCATTCAGAACTCATCAACCGGGTCCGGCGCCATTACGGCGAGATGTGCTTCGCCTGTGGACCTGCCAACCCGCTTGGCCTTCACATAGATCAATTCGAGATCGACGATGACGGCGCTGTGGTCGCCGCTTTCACCCCCCGCCCCGATTACTGCGGTGCCGGCGACACGCTCCACGGCGGGATCGCCGCCACCGCGATCGATGAGATTCTGGTGTGGGCGGGCATTCTCACCATGGAAGTGATGTCCGTCACAGGAACCCTGGAACTCAAATACCGGCGCCCATTGATAGTGAGCCAACCGGTGACCGCCCGGGCCAGGGTGGACGAACGCCGGGGACGGCGGCTGATGGTCTCCGGGTCGCTCAGCGACGCCGACGGCGTCGCCGTGGAGGGCAAGGGCCTATACCTGATAACCCTCGACCTGGCGCAGCTTGAGTAGGGTCCCCGACTCGATGAGAGAACGCACCGCCCTCCCGGTTTTCGCGCTGGTCGTGGCGGCGCTCCTCTTTGGAATCACCTTCGTCGTGGTCAAGTCTGCGGTCGCCGAATTCCCCCCTCTGGCCTTCGTCGCCTGGCGGTTCCTGATCGGAGCCGCTGTGCTCCTGGTTCTGGCTGTGCCCCGAAGAGCACGACTGTGGCGTGACGGCGCCGCCGCCGGAGCCCTCTTGTTCGCCGGGTTTGCCCTCCAGACGACCGGTCTCACCACCACCGGAGCCACCAATTCGGCTCTCATTACCGGTCTATACGTGGTGTTCACGCCGATTGTCGTGGCGGTTTGGCGCAAGGCTTTGCCGTCGCCATGGGTCGTCATTGGGACGGTGGTGGCGTTTCTCGGCCTGGCTCTGGTGACCTTCGACGACACACTCCACTTCGCATCTGGCGATCTGCTGACTCTGGGATGTGCTGTCGCCTTCGCAGGCCACATCGCCTACCTGGCCCGTGTGGCCCACCGGCACCCGGTAGTGCCCTTCACCGCAGTGCAACTTCTGATCGTCTCTGTGCTCGGGTTTGCGATCTCGATTCCCTTCGAGGGCGTTCAGGTTCCGTCGGGTTCCCAATGGCAGGCCATCGTCCTGACCGGAGCAGGCGTGGCCGCGATCGCATTCCTACTTCAGGTTTGGGCCCAGACCAGGTTGGGGCCGTCTAGAACAGCGGTGATCCTCACCCTGGAACCGGTCTTCGGTGTCGCGGCGGGAGCGCTGATCCTGGCCGAACGACTCACGGTGGGCGGGTGGTTCGGAGCACTGCTGATCCTGGTCGCCATACAGCTCGTGCTTGCCAAAGCGAGCGGTGACGACACGACTGCCGCCGAGTCGGTCTCCCCGGTCCACTGATCAGCGGTTTCTGAGCCGCCTGGTCAGAAGCGTCGTTCCCCGCAGGCCGGCAACCACCACGAACAGTGCCGCGGTGAGGATGCCCGAGAGTTCCGGTGCAGCCTCATAGGGGTTGCGGCAGCGAATCACACCGCCGGGGCACAACCCATACCCGGTTCCCCCCGAAGCCAGATCCAACAGCAACACCAGCGGCACCGCCGCCAGTGCGGCCGCGCCTGCGATCAGAATGACGCGGGTGATCCGCACCAACATCAGCGACTGCATCCCCTAACGGTAACGCAACCTGATGGCAGCACCGGTCCACCGTACAATCGTCCCCTCGTGGACTACTTCGAAGAGCCTTTCACACCCGCCGAACAAGCCGTTTTGTCGCGCTTCTTCACCAATACCAACCGCCCCGTCTTTGCCCTGATCAACCTCCCCGAGGTCGTGAAGGGAGCGCTCTTCGCCAGGTACTCGCGCTCCCCCAAGTCGATCCGAAGGCTGTTCCTCGACGAGTTCGTATCAGACCCGGAGACGGGCATCGAGACAATGGCGAAGAGCCTCGGCAGCGACGACTCACTGGTCGACATGCGCCGGGCCGAGAACCTCTACAAGAAGGTGTTCTTCGAATACGGGGACGACTCCGTTGCGCAGTTGGGCGGCACCCACCTTGCCTGCGAGCAGGCCTCCAACATCCTCACCAAGGTCCTGGAATGGGGGCGACTGGCCGCGTATCTGGAACAGTCCACCCGCTACATCGTCTACGACGCCCGTCTCGGTGACCGTTACCGCTATTTCACTCCCCCGGAGATTGCCGCATCTCCCCTTGCGGCGGAGTACCGGGACTACATGGAGCATCTGTTCGACACCTACGCCCGGGTGGTGACGGGGATGAAAGGCGTCTACGAGAGGCGCTTCCCAAAGGGAGAGTCCGACTCGAACTTCGTCTACAACTCCACGATCCGCGCCAAGGCATGCGACTCGGCCCGGGGACTCCTTCCCGCGGCCACGCAATCGAATCTGGGCATCTATGGCACCGGGCAGGCCTACGAGATGGCTCTGGTGCGGATGCAGGCGCACCCTCTCGGGGAGGTGCGCTCCTACGGCACGATGATGCTCGAAGAGCTCCGCAAGGTGATCCCCTCTTTCCTGACCCGGGTGGACCGCCCCGATCGGGGCGGTATGTGGAGCAGCTATCTCGAGGACATCCGGCAGCGGCTCGAGGTGGAGGCGTCTGCGCTCGACGCCGAACCCCGCCCGGCGACACTGGTCTCGCTCACCGACTGGGATCCCGACGCCGAGACCAAGCTGGCCGCAGCCGCTTTGTACGCGGCGTCGGAGCTGCCCGATGACCAGCTGATGAGGATCGCCTCGGGGATGAGCGCAGAAGAGAGGGCCCGCGTGGTGGCGGCCATGGTCGGTGACCGCGGCAATCGCCGTCACAAGCCGGGCAGGGCAATGGAGCGGACCGCTTACCGCTTCGACATCGTCTGCGACTTTGGTGCGTTCAGGGATCTCCAGCGTCACCGGATGCTCACCCTGGAATGGCAGCGGTTGGGCACCCGCCTCGGGCACGACGTCCCAACCGACATCATTGACGCCGGGCATGGGACTGTCTGGACCGGAGTGATGGATCGCGCCGGCGAGTTCTATGAGAAGACCCGCGAGCTGCTCGGCCCCGACGTGGCCCAATACGTGGTTCCGTTTGCCTTCAACATCCGCTTCATGATGGAGATGAGCCCCCGCGAGGCTTTCCACCTCATCGAGCTGCGCACCCAACCGGCAGGACACATCGCCTATCGGCGTGTGTGCCAGGAGATGCACCGCCAGATCAGAGAGGTCGCCGGACATCGCCTGGTGGCCGACGCCATGAGCTATGTGGACTACTCGGACGTGGATCTGGAACGACTCGAGTCGGAACGCCGCGCCGAGGCGAAGAGAAATGAGTCCGGGTAGCGACGGCGAAGCCGGGAGGGGGGATTTGCTTGTCCCCCACGCAGTGGTGGAAGGGACCCGCTTGCGGGTAGGGGATGGCCCCACCGGCCCTTCGGGTCCTCGCGAGGAGAGGTCGTCAGCCTCCTAGCGGGATCCTCAGCACCAGTTCGCCTTCCTCCACTGCCCATCGGGCTGCGCCTACCAGGGAGTAGTCCATGAAGTCACGCTCGGCGGCCTTGATGAAGAGCATCCTCTCCTCACCGGCGACGGGCGGGAGGGGCCGGTCTTTTACTGCGGCAGCCCGTTCCCGGTACCGGTCGAGCATCGCATCAACGTCGAGTTTGTCCATGGGTCAAGCCTAGGTGGCGGCCCCGGAGAGGGCCGGTAGCCTGATGGCGAAGTGCTCGAACGCAGACTGATCGTGGTTTCCGGCAAAGGCGGAGTGGGTAAGTCGGCGCTGGCGGGTGCCCTGGCTCTGGCAGGCGCCCGTCAGGGGAAAAGAGTCCTGGCCATCTCCATGGTCGGCGACGGGGGTGGCCTGGCCACCCATCTCGGAGCCCCGCCTCTCGAGTTCGAGGCGCGGGAGGTACGTCCCGGTCTCTCAGCCCTGAACATCGACCGCTCCAAGGCTCTCATCGAATATCTGATACTTCAGGCCGGGGTTCCGGCTTTCGCGGCGTTCAGCCCGATCGCCAGAACCTTCGACTCTCTGGCATCGGCGGCCCCCGCCATCCGCGAGATCGTCACGATCGGCAAGGTTCTCTGGGAGGCCAAACAGGACCGTTGGGACCTGGTCGTGGCCGACGGGCCCCCCACAGGCCAGATCGGATCTTTCCTCACCGCCCCCACAACGATCATGGACTTGATTCCCACCGGGCGCCTCCGTCAGCACGTGTCGTGGATGAGCTCCCATCTGTCGGATCCCGAGCGTTTCGGCCTGGTCCTGGTGAGTCTGGCCGAGGAGCTTCCCGTAGCCGAGACCGTCGAGACGCTGGCCTGGCTGGAGAGTATGGACATCGTCCCGCCGCCCCTGGTGGTCGCAAACAGAATCCTTTCAGAGCTTCCCCTGCCCGCCAGGATCCCCGCGGGGCCGATCGGCGATGCCGCCCGACACCACACAAGCCTGTTCGAGGAGCAGGCGCGGAGACTCGAACGGCTTGACCCCGACAGGACCCTGCCGTTCCAGTTCGGGCTGTTCACACCACCCGAGGTGGCCGCCCACCTCGCCGACGAAGTGGCTGCCTGGTGACCGAAGCCGTTCTCGTCACGGGCGGCGGCGGTGTCGGCAAGACCACGGTCTCGGCCGCACTGGCAGTGACCGCCGCCCGGGCCGGTTTGCGGACTCTGGTGATAACCGTCGACCCTGCCAAGCGGCTCGCAGATGCCTTGGGTCTCGATGCCCTGGGCTCCGAGCCCCATCCCCATCCCGATGAAGCCAACCTCTGGGCTGCCATGGTCGATTCGTCGGCGTCCTGGCAAGGGCTCGCCCGCCGCCATGCCGATCCGGCCGTGGCCGAGCGTCTGGTCGAGAACCGGTTCTTTTCTGCCGCAACCGGCCATTTCCCGGCCAGCCAGTCCTACGCCGCCGCCGAAGAAGCTGCCCGGTTCCTCGACGCCGGAGCCTGGGAGTTGGTGATCGTGGACACGCCACCGGCGGCAGGCGGACTCGAGTTCTTCACCGCTCCGGCGGCCATGACCGACCTGATCGGAGGAAGGTTGCTCCGCCTCGTCACCGGGGGCTGGCTCCCCGGCCGCAACTTCCTGTTCGACCGTACCGCCCGCCCGGTGCTGCGGATCGCCGACCACGTTCTCGGGGCCGGTCTTCTCGAAGATGTCGCCAAGTTCCTCATGGACATGCGCACCACCTACGACGGTGTGGCCCGAAGGTCGCGTGAGATCGAGGCTCACCTGAAACGGGCCGCGACAGTTGTGGTGACCACCGCCGACCCTGCGCCGATTCGCGAGGCGGTGCGCATGTTCCGCGGTCTGCCCGAGGTGGCCGGGCGCCCGGTGGCGGTGATCTTCAACCGGACGCTGCCCGCCGAGTGGGCGCTGGCCAAGCCCACGAACAGCACTCCTTTGCTGCGAGACAACCTAGCCCGGTGGGGCGCCGAGGCTGCCCGCCAGGTCGACCTCCGCGAAGAGTTCGCGAGCCGCTACCGCACCCAACTCGCCGAGATTCCCTGGCTGCCTAAATCACCTACCGACCTGGATTCACTGGCCGCTTTGGTCGACGTTGCCGAAGGTTTCGACCTTCGTAGCTTGATCCCTGTCTGAAGTCACCGGACCGCGGAAGGCCCCAGCAACTCGCGCAATTCGGCGTACAGCGCCGAGCGAGGCTCCACCCGGAATTGGTCATCGAGTTTGAGAACCTTGTGGCCGGTGGCACCGGTCATGTGGAGATGGACGGGAACCTGGCCGGGGTGGTTGGCGAGAACCTTCTTGAGCTTGCCGACCATGTCGGCCGACAACCGGCTGGCGGGCACCTCGAGTGTCAGCAACGCCTTGCCCTGCTGGACGGCGACCTCGGTGATCTCCCATCCGATCACCTTTATGTCTTCGCCACGGTGGTCGAGGCGCCCCCGGACGCTGAGGATGGCGTCCTCCTGGACCATCGGTCCGTATTCGGCAACGGTCCGGGGGAAGCACACCACCTCTACCGAGCCCTCGAGGTCCTCCAACTCGAAAAACACGATCGGCTCGCCTTTGCGGCTGAAACGGCGGGTGGTCGACTGGACCAGGCCGGCGATGGTTATCGGGGCCCCGTCGTCGAGGTCCCACAGGTTGGGTATCGGGGTCGCCCCGGCAGCCCGCAGAGAATTCGCCACCGCCAGCAGCGGATGGTCGGAGACGTACAGGCCGAGCATCTCCTTCTCGAAAGCGAGCCGCACCCGCGGGTTCCATTCGTCGTCGGTGATCACATATGCATCGGACTTGCCAACCACCGACTCGGCCCCGAACAGCGAGTACTGGCCCATGTCCTCGTTGCGGCGCCGCTCGGAGACGGCATCGATGATCTCGTCGAAACGCAGCAGCAACCCTTTCCGGGTGTGGCCGACGCTGTCGAAGGCACCGGCTTTGATCATCGACTCGACGGTCCGCTTGTTGAGCACGCCGAGATCGACACGATCGACAAAGTCGGGAAAGTCCGCGAATGGACCATCGGCACCCCGGCACTCGACGATCTTCTCGACCACGCCTTCTCCGACGTTGCGTACCGCTGACAGACCGAAGCGGATCTCCCCGTCGGTGACGGTGAAGTCGACCTCGGAGGTGTTCACGTCGGGGACGAGGACGTCGATCCCCATCCGGCGACATTCATTCAGATACAGGGCGGTGCGGTCTTTGTCCCGCTTGGTTGCAGTGAGGAGAGCAGCCATGTACTCGGCCGGGTAGTGGGCTTTCAGATAGGCGGTTTGATAGGCCACATACGCGTAACAGGCCGAATGCGACTTGTTGAAACCGTATCCGGCAAACGGTTCGATGGCGTCCCAGACATCGCGACCCAGCCGGACAGCATGGCCCTGGGCGGCACATCCGGCCGCGAATTTCTCCTTCTCGGCCTCCATGACGCGCTTGATCTTCTTGCCCATGGCCTTTCGCAGGTTTTCGGCCTCCGACATCGAGTATCCGGCCAGCTCCTGGGCTACCTGCATCACCTGTTCCTGATAGGTGATGATCCCGAACGTGGGCGCAAGAATGTTCTCGATGGCCGGGTGCGGGTATTGAACAGGCTTGCGCCCGTTCTTCCGTTCGGCGTATTCGAAGTGCATGTTCTGGCCCATCGGACCGGGCCTATACAGGGCGTTGACGGCGATGATGTGCTCGAACGTCTCCGGCTTGAGGACCCGGATCAGGGTCCTCATCGCCGACCCCTCCAGCTGAAACACACCGATCGTGTCGGCGTTCTGCAGGAGTTGGAAGGTGGCCGGGTCGTCGAGAGGCACGTTGTCGATGTCGACCCTGACACCATGGGATTTCTCGATCAGTTCCAGCGCCCGCTCGATCGTGGAGAGGTTTCGCAGACCCAAGAAATCCATCTTGAGCAGGCCCATCGCCTCGATCCCGTGCATCTCGAACTGGGTGACGATCTCGGCGTCCTCGCCCTTGCGCTGAACCGGGACGATGTCGGCGATCGGCACCGGTGCGATCACGACTGCAGCGGCGTGAATCGAATCCTGGCGGCGCAGACCCTCGAGACCGAGAGCGGCGTCGATGACCTGGCGGGCATCCGGTTCCAGTTCGTAGGCGTCCCGGAGCGGCCGGGCGTTCTGGAACCAGTCCTTGACGTTGGAATCGGCGTCCTCGTCGGGAGCTGTCAGACACTGGCTGAGCGAGGCCTCTTTGCCGAGGATGGCCTGGGGCATCATCTTGGCGAGACGGTCGCCGTGCGAATAGGAGAGCCCCAGCACCCTGGTGGCATCCCTGATCGCCTGCTTTCCCTTGATCGTGGCAAAGGTGATGATCTGGGCGACGTGATCGGAGCCGTACTTCTCGGCGGCGTAACGAATGGCGTCGGCCCGGTAGCGCTCGTCCCAGTCCATATCGATATCGGGCATCTGCTTGCGCCCGGGGTTGAGAAACCTCTCGAAGATGAGGCCGAACTCAAGGGGGTCGAGGTCGGTGATTCGCAGGCAGTAGGCCACGATCGAACCTGCGGCGCTCCCCCGGCCCGGGCCGGTGCGGATGTTGTTGTCACGACCGAATTTGATCAGGTCCCAGACGATCAGGAAGTAGGCGGGAAAGCCCATCTGGTCGATGATCTCGAGTTCGTGGCGGATCCTGTCTTCGACTTCGTCCGACAGCGGATCGCCGTACCTCTCCCTGGCACCAATGCGCACCAACTCCTCGAGGTAGGAGGACTCGGTCTTGCCGGCCGGAACCGGGAATTCCGGAAGGAGATATCCGCCCAATTGCAGATCGACGTCGGCCCGTTCGGCGACCCACAGCGTGTTCGACACCGCCGCGGGATAGTCGGCCTCCGGAAACAAGGCGCTCATCTGAGCGGCCGACTTGAGGTAGAACTCCTCGGCGTCGAATTTGAGTCGGTTGGTGTCGCTCTTGTTCGAACCGGTCTGGATGCACAGCAGGATGTCGTGGGCCTCGGACTCCGAACGCCGGGTGTAGTGGGCGTCGTTGGTGGCCAGCAGCGGAGCGCCGATCCGTTTCGAAATCGTCAGCAGATCTCCCATGATCCGACGCTGGGCTTCGAGGCCGTGATCCTGCACCTCGATGAAGAAGTTCTCCTTGCCAAAGATCTCCTGGAGACGGTTGGCGTTGGCCAGGGCCGTGTCGAAGTCGTAAATGGTGGAAGCAGTGCCCTCCTCGCGCCCGCCGTCGGGGGCGAGATGGTGTGCAACGGGACCGCTCAGGCATCCAGAAGTGGCGATGATCCCCTCCGAGTGGGCCGACAGGAGGTCGAAATCCATGCGGGGCTTGTAGTAGTAGCCCTCGAGGTAGGCCTTGCTGGAGAGTTGCATCAGGTTGCGATACCCGGTCTGGTTCTCGGCCAGCAGGATCATGTGGTGGCGGATGTTGTCCCGGCGCGCGGGGCGATCGAAGCGCGAACCGGGTGTGACATACGCCTCGATCCCGATGATCGGCTTGACGCCAACCCTCTTTGCGGCCTTTACGAAGTCGACCACCCCGTACATGACACCGTGGTCTGTGATCGCCACCGCGGGCTGTCCGTCGTCGGCCGCAGCCTTGACAACCTCATGCACACGGGCCGCGCCATCGAGCATCGAGAACTCGGTGTGGAGGTGCAAATGTGCGAACGAGGACATTGAGTTACAGATCTGTGATTCGGACCGCCGACACTAGCAATCGCTTCGTGGACCCGATCACACTCCCCGGGGTCAGGTCAGCACCACTGCGAATGCCGCGAGAGTCATCAAAGCCGCGCTGATCAGGTGCCACGCGTAGGCACTCTCCCCTCTCGCTTTCGCCCATATCTGGCCGATGACGAAACCGGCCACAAGACCCCCGACATGGGCTTGCCACGACACGTTGCGGACTATGAACGGGATGGCGGCGTTGATGGCCAGGATCCCACCCAACTGGCCGAGAAGATATCTTCCATGGGCGGTGTTGCGACGCCTGACCGCCGACGCCATCCACACCCCGAATAGCCCAAAAATGGCCCCGGAAGCGCCCACTCCGAAGTCGTTTGGGCTGCCGAGAAGGTATGCGAATGCGGAGCCACCGGCGGCGGATGCGACGTAAAGAGCCGACAGCCTCACACCGCCCAGTTCTCGCTCGATCTGGGGGCCCAGGCTGTACAGGGCGAGCATGTTGAACGCGATGTGCATCAGATTGGCGTGCACGGCGACCACCGTGATCATCCGCCACCACTCCCCTGCCGCGACCCCCCGATTCCACATCGCCAGGTTCTCGACCACCTGTTGCCACAGGCCGGGAGCCAGATAACTGAGCAGGTGAATCCCGACTGTCACACCGATGATGCCCATGGTCACGGGGGCCGACCTGCGCATCTGGCCGGCTCGCATGTTGATCGTCTTCTGGCGCCCTCCCCGGCGCACGCACTCGGGACAGCGCTGGCCCACGGCCGCGTCGATCGAACAGGATGGACAGATGGCCCGGCCGCAGTCGGTGCAGGAGAGACCGGTGATGCGGTCCGGATGCCGGTAACAGGCCTGACCGGTGGATGGTTGAGTCACCGGACAACGGTACATCGCGTCGAGGAATGTGCCGAGTCGCCAGGGTTATTCTGGCCACGTGCCGTACGGTTCCAGGGCGGCAAGTACAAGGACGGGAGAAACCCAGAGATGCGTATCGGGATCCTCACCGGGGGCGGCGACGTACCCGGCCTCAACGTGGCCATCAAAGCGGTCGTCAACAGGGTCGAATCCGAAGGACACCAGGTGGTGGGAATCCGCAGGGGCTGGAAGGGCCTTCTCAGCCACAACCCCGCCGATCCCACATCGGCCGCTGAGTGGTTCTGGAATCTCGACCGTCTGGCAGTGCGCAAGATCGACCGCACCGGGGGCACCGTTCTCCACTCCTCGCGTATCAACCCCTCCAATGTCAGAGACATCGAAGTCCCGGAGTTCCTGGTGGCCGGACTCGAACTACCCGGACCCTTCGACCTCACCTCACACGTTCTCGCGGTTCTCGACGACCTGAACATCGATGCGTTGATACCCATCGGTGGCGACGACACGCTGTCGTATGCCCACCGCATGCACATCGAAGGGGTTCCGGTGGTGGCAATACCCAAGACCATGGACAACGACATCCATGGAACCGACTACTGCATCGGGTTTTCCACCGCGATCACGCGCTCGGTCGAGTTCCTGAACAACCTGCGGACCTCCACAGGCTCCCACGAGCGGATCGCCGTCGTGGAGATGTTCGGCCGTAACAGCGGCGAGACCTCTCTCATCGCCGCCTATCTGGCAGACGCCGACCGGGCGATCATCTCCGAGGTCCCCTTCGACATCGACCGCCTGGCCGCTCTCCTTGTCGACGACAAGCGCAGGAATCCGAGCGGATACGCCATGATGACCATCTCCGA
>JBFJTO010000026.1:0-10728 GCA_041625295.1 Acidimicrobiia bacterium
ATGGCCGTCGAGCGAACTCTTGGTTGGGTGTGATCCCGGTACCCTCGCGGCAATGGAAGACACGAATTGGCCGCGCGCCTCTGCCTGGCTCGCCCGGGCGGATGACTCTGCCCGGATCCAGGTCGTTGGTGTGCCTTCGGCGCTGGCATCGATATCCGCCTCTCGCGCCGATCTGACGCCGGGAGCTCTGCGTAGCCAACTGGGTCGCTACAGCACATTCGATTCCGAGCGTGCCATCGACTTTGGATCGGTCACGGTTGCAGACCTCGGTGACTGGCCGGTTTCCGAGCTTGCCCCCGCTGAGATGATCCCGGTCGTTGAAGGTCTCGCGAAGAGCTTGCCTCCGTCATCGCTGAGGCTTTTCATCGGCGGGGACAACGCCATCACCCGTCCTCTGGTGCGAGCGCTGGGCGAACTCACAGGCACCGGTGTCATAACGTTTGACGCCCATCACGATGTCCGGAACCTGATGAACGGTCCCAGCAACGGAACTCCCATCCGCGGGTTGATCGAGGATGGACTCCCGGGCGCCAACGTGGCCCAGGTTGGCATCCACTCCTTTTCCAACTCCGCCGAATACCGGGCCTATTGCGATCGGCTTGGGATTTCCATAACCACAATGGCCGACATCGATGTCGTGGGCATATCCGACGCGACCATCAACGCATTGCAGGCTCTCCAAGTGGACCGGATCCACGCCGACTTCGATATCGACGTGTTGGATCGCAGCGCCGCCCCGGGTTGTCCGGGATCCCGGCCCGGAGGGATGACGGTGCGTCAACTCGCCACCGCAGCCCGCATCGTTGCCGCCGATCCCAGAGTCTGCTCGATCGACTTCGTGGAAGTCGATCCGGAACGCGACGTCGCTGGACTGACCATGGATGCGCTGGCCACGGTGTTTCTCGCGGCAGTGACCGGCATGGCCGAAAGGGGTTCAAGATGATCGTCATCGTCGACGGTTCGCCGCTCACTGTCGAACAGGTCGTCTCGGTTGCCTACGGGCATGCTCAGGCCGTTCCGGCACCCGACCTCGCCGAGCGTCTGGCGCCGTCGAGGAACCTGGTTGAAGCAGCGGTTCGCGAGGATGCTGTTGTCTACGGGATCACCACCGGTTTCGGCGCCATGGCCTCCACCCGGGTGGGCCAGTCTGAAGTGGAGGATCTGCAGGTCAATCTGCTCCGAAGCCATGCCGCCGGCGTGGGTGGACGCCTTCCCGACGATGTTGTGCGCGCCATGCTGTTGCTCCGGGCTCGCACTCTCGCACAGGGATATTCGGGGGTTCGACCGGTGATCGTCGAGCGACTGCTCGAACTGCTCTCTCTGGGGATCCTCCCCGACGTTCCATCTCAGGGTTCGGTGGGTGCCTCCGGAGACCTGGCTCTCTTTGCCCATCTGGCGCTGCCTCTCATCGGCGAGGGTGCCGTGAGGATGGGCGGAGCGGTGGTACCGGCATCAGAGGCACTGGCGGCGGCGGGATTGGAGCCCATTCATCTGAAGGCAAAGGAGGGACTCTCTCTCCTGAACGGCACCGAAGGAATGCTCGCCATGGGAGTGCTGGCTCTGCACCGTGCTGAGACCCTCGCCGATGCTGCCGACGCCGCCTGTGCTCTCTCCGTCGAGGCGCTGATGGGTTCGGCGAGGCCCTTCCGACCCGAGATACACGCCCTCCGCCCCCATCCCGGCCAGGTCGAATCCGCGAAGAGGATCGCCAGCCTCCTGGAAGGATCGGAGATCGGCGCGAGTCACGCCCACGATTTCACTCACGCGGTCCAGGACGCCTATTCGCTCCGCTGTGCCCCCCAGGTGCACGGAGCAGTTCGCGACACACTTGCCTACGCCCGTTCGGTGTTCGAACGAGAACTCGGTTCTGTCGTCGACAACCCCATCGTGTTCGCGGCGACAGGTGAGGTGTTATCGGGTGGCAACTTCCATGGACAGCCGCTGGCTTTCGCTCTCGACTTCATGGCGGTGGCAATCACCGAACTCGGTTCGATATCCGAGCGTCGTACCGACCGCATGCTCGATCCCCAGCATTCCTCGGGTCTGCCAGCATTCCTGTCGGCCCGGCCGGGTCTGAACTCGGGGTACATGCTGGCGCAGTACACCGCTGCTTCGCTGGTGGCCGAGAATCGGGTGCTTTCCCATCCGGCCTCGGTGGAGTCGATACCCACGTCGGGGAGCCAGGAGGACCACGTCTCCATGGGTTGGGGTGCGGCCCGGAAACTGGCCGACGTCATCGAGAACACAACGAGAGTCCTGGCCGTGGAGATCCTCTGTGGCGTCCAGGGTCTCGAGGAGAGGGCCCCCAGCCGACCTGCTCCCGCAACCGGAGAGGTGGTCGCCAAGGTGCGGGCGATCGTACCGAGACTCGTTGAGGACCGGCCTATCGGCTCCGAGATCGAGGCAGTGGCCTCGCTGATCAAGCGAGGTGGGATCTAGGGACGGTTCACGCCGGGAGACCTATCTTTCGTTGTACCGTCTCAGGATCGTCTTCGAGAGGTAGAACATGGCAGGTCCGCGACCGGTCAGGGCGGCCCGTGGCAGCAGGTTGCGAGCCAAGGGTTGGCTTCAGGAAGCAGCGCTGCGCTGTCTCGAGAACAACCTCGATCCGGATGTGGCCGAGAACCCCGACCAACTCGTCGTCTACGGGGGCACGGGACGGGCGGCCCGATCGTGGGAGGCATACGACGCCATCGTGGCCGCGCTCCTGGATCTGGAAGACGACGAGACATTGCTGGTCCAGTCGGGCAAGCCCGTGGGGATATTGGGCACCCACCCGCTGGCGCCACGGGTGTTGATCGCCAACTCCCTCCTGGTTCCCGAGTGGGCAACTTGGGAGAACTTCTGGGAGCTGGAAGCCGCCGGTCTGATCATGTATGGCCAGATGACCGCAGGGTCGTGGATCTACATCGGCACCCAGGGCATCCTTCAGGGCACATATCAGACCTTCCTGGCCATCGCCGAACAGAGGTTTGGCGGCAGCCTGGCGGGCACCGTGACGCTCACCGCGGGTCTGGGCGGCATGGGTGGGGCACAACCTCTGGCCATAACGATGAACGACGGTGTCGCCCTTGCGTGCGACATCGATCCGACGCGCATCGCCAGACGTGTGGAGACCGGTTACCTCGATCTCCACGCCGCTTCCCTCGACGAGGCCCTCTCCCAGGCATTGAAGGCCAAGCAGGAGCGCCGGCCCCTGTCGGTCGGATTCGTCGGTAACGCCGCTGACGTGTACGCAGAGATCCTGCGGCGCGGCGCACCGATCGACATCGTTACCGACCAGACCTCGGCCCATGACCCGCTATACGGGTATATCCCCAACCAATTCACGCTCGAGGCGGCCGCGGAACTCCGAATTGCCGATCCGGACGCATACAAACGCGAGGCTCGCCGTGCCATGGCCGAGCACTGCGCTTCCATGGTCGGGTTCCAGAAATCCGGCGCCGAGGTGTTCGACTACGGGAACAACCTGAGGGGCGAAGCCAAGCTCGGTGGATTTGCAGATGCATTCGCATATCCGGGTTTCGTTCCCGCGTACATACGGCCTCTGTTCTGTGATGGTCTGGGCCCCTTCCGCTGGGTTGCGCTCTCCGGAGAAGCCTCCGACATCGCTGCAACGGACGATGCAGTGAGACGCCTGTTTCCCGAGAACCGGGGCTTGCACCGCTGGTTGGAGTTGGCGGAACGGAAGGTCCAGTTCCAGGGTCTGCCCGCACGGATCTGTTGGCTCGGATACGGCGAGCGAGATCGGGCGGGTCTTGCTTTCAACGAGTTGGTCGCCTCGGGCAAGGTGGCTGCTCCGATCGTCATCGGGCGCGACCATCTGGACTCCGGGTCGGTGGCTTCTCCATATCGTGAGACCGAGGCAATGGCCGATGGATCCGATGCCATCGCCGACTGGCCGATCCTGAACGCTCTGGTGAACACGGCTTCCGGGGCGGCATGGGTAGCCGTTCATCACGGCGGGGGCGTGGGTATCGGGAAATCGATCCATGCGGGCGCCCAGGTCGTCGCCGACGGCAGTGATGAAGCTGTAGGGAGGTTGAGCCGGGTGCTGACCAACGATCCCGCCATGGGTGTGCTCAGACATGCGGATGCCGGTTATGAGCGGGCCCGGACGGCCGCGAGCGAACGCGGTGTCCGGGTGCCGATGCTGTGATCCCAACCCGGATCACCGGCATCTCCCGGCTCGTGACCAACGTACCCGGTGGCGAGGGGCCGCTGGGAATTGTCGAACGGGCCGTTATCGACATCGTCGGCGGGCGGGTGACCTGGGCAGGGGCCTCTTCTGAGGCTCCGCCACCGCAGGGAACCATCATCGACGTGGAAGGACGGGCGGTGATGCCCGGTTTCGTCGATCCCCACACCCATCTCGTCTTCGCAGGCGACCGGGCCTCCGAGTTCGGGTTGCGCTCTTCGGGTGCCTCGTACGCGTCGATCCACGAGAGCGGCGGCGGAATCATGTCCACGGTTCGGTCCACCCGGGCGGCGACCGACGCCGGGTTGCTCGATGGGTCGGTGGCACGAGCGAGGTCGATGCTGGCGACGGGGACCACCACGGTGGAGGTCAAATCCGGTTACGGACTCGATCTCGAGACCGAGGTTCGAATTCTCGAGGTTGCCGCCAGGATCGCCGCCGAGGTGCCGATCGACGTCGTCAGGACTTTCCTGGGTGCCCATGCCGTGCCGGCCGGCGTCGACCGAAACGAGTATCTGGATCGGGTGGTCAACGAGATGATCCCGGTGTGTGCGCCTTTGGCCCGATATATCGACGTGTTTTGCGATTCCGGCGCTTTCGCCGTGGAGGAGACGCGGAGAGTGCTCGAGGCGGGGGTTGCTGCAGGGTTCAGGCCCCGGATCCACGCAGAGCAGTTGTCGTACACGGGCGCAGCTGCCCTGGCCGCCGACATGGATGCCGCGTCCGCCGACCATCTCGACCATCTCGACGCTGCCGGGGCCGAAGCGATGGCCCAGCACGGTGTCGTCGCGGTTCTCCTCCCTGGAGCCGCGCTGTCTATGAGAGCTGATCCGCCTCCCTACCGGCTTCTCGAGGAGAGAGGCGTGACGGTGGCGCTGGCCACCGACTGCAACCCGGGCACCTCATATTGGCTTTCGATGCAGTCGATGGCGGCGCTGGCGGTCGGGCTCTTCGGGATGACTCCGGCCAAGGCCATATGGTCGGCAACCCGGGGCGGCGCACTCGCGCTCGAGGAGTCCCGAAAGGGCATTGTCACCGCGGGTGCCGTAGCCGACCTGCTGGTCATCGATGCAGACGACCCGATCCACCTCGTCTATCGCCCCGACACCGATCTCGTTTGGGGGGTCTTCAAATCCGGTGAGAGGGTGGTCTGACTACAGGCCCTCTGACAGGAGCTCGGTTTCGAATTCGTCAACGCGAGTCGCGTTGGTGTCGTGGCCCCAACCCAGCCTCGCGCTCATCACCGAGGCAATGATGTCGGCGTCCTCGCGACCGTGGGTCTTCGAGAACCACGACAGTCGGGTTCGTCGCAGGGCCACATCTCCGATCGTGAATGCCGCTTCGAACCGGATCGCATGATCGATCTCGGCGAGGGTGGTCCGGCCATCGGAGAGGGTTGCCGCCATCGAACGGTCGGCCTCGACGATTCTCGCCACCAATTCGGAATCGGTTCCGTAGCGTCCATACATCCACCGGGTCGGCTCGGACTCGATTCCCACGTCTTTGAGACGGTTCTCGATCGTGGGCACGTGGCCGTTCGCCCCCACCAGAGGGATCTCGTGGGTTATCGACCGGGATCTCATGCCGGCGGAACGCACGGCTGTGTTTGCCGCCTCGCGGGCGATGCGCCGGTAGGTGGTGAGCTTTCCCCCCGCCACCTGGACGTATCCCGGCTCAGGCACGTTGATGACGTGCTCACGAGAGGCCGCGGCCGTCGAGCCGTTGCCATTTGCGGCCAGAGCCCGAAGCCCGGCGAAGGTGGAGATGGGTTCCAGATCGGATGCGTCCAGAAACCGTCGAACGTGGCGCAGGAGATAGTCCACATCTTCGGCCGTCGCCACGGGATGGCCGGGGTCTCCGTCGTAGGGGGTGTCCGTCGTGCCGATCATGGCGTGTCCAAGCCATGGAACGACGAAGATGACCCTTCCGTCGTCGGTCTCGGGAAGCACGAGGGCCCGACCATTGAGCCCGATCGCCGGTCCGTCGACGATCACGTGGACACCCTTGCTCCGGATGATCCTCATCTGAGGGTCGTTTCCGACTTGGGGAGGTTCGAAGGCCCCGGTGGCAGAGACGACGATCCGGGCCCGCGCCTCCAGTTGTTCGCCGTTGAAGATGTCGGTCATGTGGACAACGAACCCGGGGTTTGTTGGAGTGATCCGGTCGACCCGAACTCCGCCAGCAGCAACCGCGTCAAAACGGCGAACCGCCGTCTTGACCACCGAAATCACCAGTCGGCTGTCCTCGGTTCGCGCATCGGAGTAGACGAATCCGCTTCTCAATCCTTCGCGAGCGAGACCGGGCAGCATCTCGGTCAGCCTGTCTTTGCTGATGTGGCGATGACGGCTTCCGGGCCTCCCCAAGCCGCCGAGGGCGTCGTACAGGGTGAGACCGGCTCGCAGCGCAAGTGGCGCCATGTGCGGCCCCGATGCCCACTTGGGAGCGTCGGCGAGTCCGTGCTGGGTGTAGAGCGGTATCACGAACTCGGTCTCCTGGAAGAGGTAATCGGCGATGCGGGAGAGAACCTTCTGCTCACGCAGGCCCTCGGAGACGAGGTGGAAGTCGAAGTGGGGGAGGTAACGAATGCCCCCGTGGAGGAGCTTCGTCGAGCGTGAAGAGGTCCCTTGCGCAAAGTCTGATTGGTCGACCACGGCAACTTTCATGCCGCGAGAAGCCAGATCCAACGCGACTCCGGCGCCGGTGATTCCTCCCCCGACGACCAGGGCATCAAAGGTGTCGGGTAGACGTCCAACATGCGCGGTCCGGGTCCATTCGATGTCAGGAATCTGCATGGGAACGAGGCTAACCACGACCGTGAGTTCCGAAATGCAGCCAGACTTCCGGTGGGCGTCGCTCGTTAAGATCGCACGTGTCCGAGAAGAGGTGTGAACATCAACATCCCCGACGGTCTCGCCCTCACCAGGGTTGTGCTGGTTCCGGTCGTGATGTTGCTGGCGCGTCTCGATGGCCGTGTCGAACACGCTCTTGGCATCGCCGCGGTGATCTTCACGGTTGCGGCGCTCACCGATTTCTTCGACGGTTATCTGGCCAGAAAGATGAAGGTCGAGTCGGTGCTGGGAGCTTTCCTGGACACCACGGCCGACAAACTTCTGGTCACTGGCACGCTGCTCGCTCTGGTCTCGATAGACCGGGTTTCCATCTGGGTTGCTCTCATCATCGTGATGCGGGAGTTCGTGGTCATGGCGCTTCGGGGTCTGGTCGCACTGGGAGGGGGCACCGTTCGACCCTCCACCTGGGGAAAGATCAAGGCGACTTCCCAGTTCGTTGCGATCGGTCTGGCATTTCTCAGACTTCCCCAACCGTGGGGTCCGCTGTATCTCGACCAGTGGGCGATGTGGATCGCCGCTGTGCTCACCATCGCGTCCGGCTGGCAATACCTGGCCGGGTTCTGGGAAACCGTCCGCGCCTCACGCACCCGCGCGGCCACGTGATCACGGCTATCACGGGGGGATCCGGGACAGTCGGATCGGCTCTCATCCGCCATGTGGTCGCATCGGGCATCCGTCCCCGGGCTCTATCTCGTTCCGTGGCCTCCGACAGCACCCTGGCCGCCCTGGGCGCCGACGTTTTTCGCGGCGACGTATTCGAAGGTCTCGAGCCTTTTCTCGATGGTGTGGACACCCTCTTCCACGTCGCCGGTGTGAATGAGATGTGTCTTCTCGATCCCACCCCCATGTATCGGGTCAACGTCGATGGGGCCGTCACCGTGGCCAGGGAGGCTCGCCGGGCCGGTGTCCGTCGACTGGTCCTCACCTCCTCGGCCGCGACGATCGGCGAAGAGCGGGGGTCGGTGGGCACCGAGGACACAGTTCACCGAGGCAGTTATCTGTCGCATTATGAGCGCTCCAAGCATCTGGGGGAGCTGGCGGTCCGCGACTCCGTGCCGGACCTCGATGTCGTCGTTGTCAATCCGTCCTCCGTGCAGGGTCCGGGGAGGGCCACAGGCACGGCGAAGTTGATTCTCGATCTCCTCAACGGTCGCCTGTCCAGGCTCATAGATACCCGGGTCTCCATCGTGGATATCGATGACTGCGCCAGAGGACACCTTCTTGCGGCCGAGTCGGGCGCTGCCGGTGACCGCTACATTCTCAATTCGTTCACGGTTGAAATGAGAGAAGCCGTGGCTGTGCTCGAAGAGGTGACGGGGCGGGATCTGGGGGTCCGGTATCTACCAGGCTGGGCTGCTGGCGCGGCGGCGGCTGTGGTCGAAAGGGTTTCCCGAACACTGCGCCGACGTCCCCCCATTTGCAGGGAAATGGTGAGAACCATGCGGCATGGACACGCCTACGACGGATCCAAGGCAGCGACGGATCTTGGGCTCGTCTACGCCACAGCTCGGGATCTGATGACGCGACTGGTGGCGTGGTTTGGCGAGGAGGGGTTGTTGAGATGAGGCCCGAGGAGATCTTCGAGGCGGTGCGTCTGGTCAGCGAACAGATACCCTTCAACCACCACCTGGGCCTGACTGTCGAGGAGTTCGGTACCGACAGGATCGCGGTGGTGTTCGACTCTCGACCCGAGTTGATCGGCAACTTCGCGAAGGGCGTTCTTCATGGTGGAGTGATCTCGGCCACGCTCGACCTGGTCGGGGGTCTCACCGCCTTGGCATCGGTGCTCGAGCGCCAGCATCCCGCCAGTCTCGAAACGGTTGGGTCGACCTTCGCCAGATTCGGCACCATCGACCTGAGAGTGGACTATCTCCGACCGGGTTCCGGCAAGAGCTTTCGCGCCCAAGGAACCACACTCAGGGCAGGGCGGAGGGTGGTGGTCACCCGCATGGAGATGCGCAACGACGCCGATGAGATGATCGCCGTGGGCACCGGCACCTACATCACCGGTTGAGGATGCCTGACACCATGACGCCCAGGCCACCGCTATCGCCGCTCGTCGACCTGTGGCGTAATCATCGCTTTCCTGTTGACGTGTGGGCGGTGGCGCCCGGGGCGCGCGCATTTGCGATCGCGGGTCTGAAGGCTTCCCGCGATCATCCGATGCTGGTCATCACTCCTGGAGAGCGCGACGCCGAGGAGTTCGTCGACGACCTGTCGCTGTTTCACGCCAACTTCCACCTTCTCCCGGCATGGGAGACGCTTCCGTTCGAGCACATGTCGCCCAACGAGGCAACGATGGCCCGGCGCGCCAAGGCACGCCATCACCTCTCAGATCCGGGAGCGATCGTCGTCGCCTCGGTTCGGGCAGCGGTTCAGAGGCTCAGCCCGAGCTCCCCCGAACCGATCGAGATCGAGACCGGTGGCATCATCGAGGTCTCCGATCTGGCCATCACGCTTTCGTCGATGGGCTATCGCCGGACCGACCGGGTCGAGAGCAGAGGCGAATTCGCGGTCCGTGGCGGGATAGTCGATGTGTTTCCGGCGCAAGCCGACGAACCTGCCCGTATCGATTTCTGGGGCGACACGGTGGACGAGGTCCGGACTTTCGCCGTGGGCGATCAGCGTTCGCGCGACCCGATTTCAGGCTTAGTGGTGTATCCAGCCCGCGAATTCAGAGCCGACGGCGCTACACCCTCATTGGCCGCCGCACTGCTCGAGACCGATCCCTGGAACGCGTCTGTTTGGGACCGGCTCGCCGAGGGACAGCAGTTCGCAGGCATGGAGTCGTGGATGCCATGGCTGGCGGAGTCCACGAGCCTTCTCGATCGGCTCCCGGCCGGTGTTGTCACAGTGGTCATCGACCCCGCCCGCGCTCAAGATCGTTCACGGGAGTTGATGAAAGAAGAGAGCGAACTCGCCGAGGCCCTCGCGCCCACCTGGGGTCACGGAGCTCCTCCCGCAGGCGACCATCCCGCGCTGTTCCTTCCCTTTGCGCCGGAATCGGGTCTGGAGATGCCTTCGATCTCCGGGGGACCGGGGGTCGACACTCTCGACGTCCGGTCTCTCGACGCCGTCCCCGGCGATGCCGAATCAGTTGCCAGGGGCCTGGCAGTCCTTGGTTCGAAGGGGATAACCACGGTCGTGGCCATGGACGGTGCCTCCGCCGCCGATCGGGTTGCCCGCATCCTTTCGGAGAACGGCCTGGCACTCAATCGTGTGGACAGCCTCGACGCGGTGGAGCCAGCGGTGATTCCCATCGGTATCCATCGCGGCTTCGTCCTAAACGATCCCGCCGTCGCCGTTCTCGGCGAACAGGAGATAGCCGGGCGGAGGCGAGCCCACCGCTCGAGCTCCGCGGGTCGATTGCCCGCGGGATCCGGTGCCGAGTACCGCGATCTGCGACCCGGTGATTTCGTCGTGCATCACCGACACGGCATCGGTCGATTCGAAGGCATGGTGGCCCGACAGATGGCGGGTGTGGAGCGGGATTACCTGGTCGTGGCGTACGCGGCCGAAGACAAGTTGTACGTGCCCACCGACCAGCTCGCCGCGGTTCAGAAGTACACGGGCGGCGACTCTCCGCGTTTGTCGCGGATGGGTGGAAAGGACTGGTCCGAAACCAAGTCGAGGGTTCGCAAAGCGGTCGCCGCCGTCGCCGAAGAGGTGGTTCGACTTCAC
>JBFJTO010000027.1:0-10306 GCA_041625295.1 Acidimicrobiia bacterium
CATCCCGAAGAAAAAACCATCGGGCGGCGTCACGAAGCCACCCACCCCCTGGATCGGTTCGGCGATCATGCAGGCGACATCACCGGCTGTGGCCACGTCGAGAAGATGTTCGAGGTCGGCCACGCAAGCCGCCACGAACTCGGCGTCGGGGAGATGGCCGAAGGGTGAGCGGTACTTGTAACCGCCATGCACATAGGTCACCTCGAACGGGCTGAAGCTCGTTGCCGACCAGGACCTGTTACCGGTGATGGCCATGGTCGAGTGGGAGCGGCCGTGATAGCTGTTCCGCAGCGCCAAGATCTGGTTGGAACGCCGGAACTGGGTTGCCAGCAACAGAGCCAGGTCGTTGGCCTCCGTCCCCGAATTCGTGAAGAACACCTTGGCCTCGGGTATGTCCGAGAGCTTCACCAACTTCTCGGCCAGCTCGATCTGTGACTCGATCAGATAGAGGGTCGAAGTGTGAAGCATCTTCTCCGCCTGGTCACGTATCGCCGCGACCACCTCGGGGACCCGATAACCCGTCATCGTGGTGAGAATCCCTCCAAAGAAATCGAGATACTCTTTCCCTTCGGCATCCCAAACCCTGCGTCCGTCGCCATCGACGATGGCGATGGGCTCCTGGTAGTACAGGGCCACCCAGTCGGGCAACACGCGGCGATGTCTCGCCAGAAGTTCGGCGTGCTTGGTCACGGACGCACCAGGTCGCTGTAGGCGTCGGGGCGGCGATCCCGATAGAACGCCCAGGTCTTGCGGACCTCCTCGATCAAATCGAGATCGAGATCGCGGATCACCAACTCCTCTTCGGTGTCGGAAGCAGAACCGCCGATTATCTGCCCGCGCGGATCGGCGAAGTACGAGGAGCCGTAGAAGTCGTTTTCTCCGTAGGGTTCCTTGCCGACCCGGTTGATTGCGCCGACAAAGAACTCATTGGCGACCGCCGATGCGGTCTGTTCCAGGTTCCACAGATACATCGACAGACCCCGACTGGTCGCCGAAGGGTTGAAGACGATCTTGGCCCCGTTGAGTCCCAGCGCACGCCAACCCTCCGGGAAGTGGCGGTCGTAACAGATATAGACCCCGATCCTCCCCACCGCGGTGTCGAAGACCGGATAACCGAGGTTGCCTGGACGGAAGTAGAACTTCTCCCAGAAGCCCTTCACATGGGGTATGTGGGTCTTGCGGTACTTACCCAGATATGAACCGTCGGCGTCGATGACCGCAGCCGTGTTGTAATAGAAGCCCTCTTGTTCCATCTCGAAGATCGGGACGATCAGCACCATCCCGGTCTCCTTGGCGAGATCCTGCATGAGCGCGGTGGTCGGTCCAACCGGGATGGGCTCGGCATATCCGAAGTGCTCGTTCTCCTGCACCTGGCAGAAGTAGGGCCCGTAGAAGAGTTCTTGAAAACACATGACCTTGGCGCCTCGAGCGGCTGCCTCCCTGGCGTAGGCCACGTTCTTTTCGATCATCGAATCCTTGTCGCCGGTCCACTCGGTCTGGACGATGGCGGCCCTGACGATGTTGGCCAAAGATGCCTCCTGTTCGGTTGCTGCCCAAGCTAGTCGGCGCACCGACTCCGCGACCATCGCCGATCAGGCGAGGGCGGGGATGATCTCGGTGCCGTAGGCGGCGAGTGTCTCCTCTTGGGCGTCGTGCATGAGGTAGATCGCGAACTGATCAACGCCGAGATCCTTGAGTTCGCGGAGACGATCGATGTGGCTGGAAGCCGGTCCGAGTATGCAGAAACGGTCGACGATGGAGTCGGGCACGAACTCGGCGCTGGGGTTGCCCGCTTTTCCGTGATGGTCGTAGTCGTACGACTCGCGTTCTTTGATGTAGTCGGTGAGAGCGCTGGGAACATCGCCGTTGTCTCCGTACCGAGCCACGAGGTCCGCGACGTGGTTGCCCACCATGCCTCCGAACCAGCGCACCTGGTTCCTCTGGTCGGCGACATCCTCTCCGACATAGGCAGGTGCGGCCACGCAGATCTTCACATCTCTCGAATCTCGACCAGCCTCTCTCGCGGCTTGGCGCACCGAACCCGCGGTCCACTCGAGAATCCGCGGGTCGGCGAGTTGCAGGATGAAACCGTCGTAGTCGGCTCCCGTCGACGCAAGCGCCCTGGGCCCGTAGGCGCTCATCCACACCGGAAGGTCCCAACCGGTCTCGATCCAGGGGAACTTCAATTCCCGACCCCGATACTCGACGGTTTCTCCGGCCACCAGAGCCTTGATGACCCGGGTCGCCTCGGCAGTCGTGGCCAGCGTCGCCGGTTTGCGCCCGATGTAGCGAACGGCGGAGTCCCCGCGCCCGATGCCGCAGATTGTCCGCCCCTCGTACATGTCGTTGAGTGTGGCGAACAGTGAGGCGAGGATCGTCCAATCCCGGGTGCTGGGGTTGGTCACCATGGGACCCACCACCAGCTTCTGTGTCTCGGCGAGAATCTGGCTGAAGATGACGAACGGCTCCTGCCAGAGCACGTGCGAGTCCCATGCCCAGGCGTGGCTGAAGCCGTTGGCCTCGGCCAGCTTCGCCAGTTCGATGACCCGGCGCGCGGGCGGGTTTGTTTGCAGCACCACGCCGAACTCCATGGCCGAACCTTAGGTACCAAACACCGCTTTCGACGGGTTCTCGACCCGTTTCAGAGGCGATTTTGAAACCGCGCTCCCACTATCTACCATTCATGTAGTCTCATAGTCATAGACTTAGTGTCATCAGGCACTCGTTCCGGGAGGGAACATGCAGGATCTTCGGACCAAGGGAACACCGAACTCCGGTCTTCTCGCCGCCACGCTCGGCTTCTTCTTCGGCTTCGCTGCCGTTGCACTCTTCGGGCCCACCGCCCACAAGTTCAAAGAGATCATGGACCTGTCCCCCGGGCAGGTCGGTTTGTTGGTGGCAGCACCTTCGCTCTCAGGGTCCCTGCTGAGAATCCCATTCTCGGCGTGGGTGGACACCACAGGTGGCCGCAAGCCGTTCCTGGTGCTGCTCGGGTCCTCACTGGTCGGAATGGCCGGCCTGGCGGTGATCGTGACCGCCTTTTATCCCGACAACCTCACCCCCGGGATGTACCCGCTTCTCCTTTTGCTCGGAGTTTTGAGTGGCGCCGGGATCGCCACTTTCTCTGTGGGTATCAGCCAGGTCTCATACTGGTTCCCCCAGTCCCGCCAGGGCTCGGCCCTGGGAATCTACGCGGGAGCGGGAAACCTGGCCCCCGGGATGTTCTCGTTCCTGCTTCCGGTGGTCCTCAAGGCGGCTGGACTCTCCACCGCCTACATCGCCTGGCTGGGCCTCCTGGCCATCGGCACCTTCCTCTACTGGCGGATGGGGCAGAATGCTCCCTTCTTCCAGCTCCGAGAGCAGGGCTTGAGCGTGGAGGAGTCGAAGGCCGCCGCGCGGGATCTCGGCGAAGAGCTCTTCCCGGCGGGCACCGCCATGCAAACGCTTCAGATCTCGGCTCGAAACTCCAAGACCTGGGCGCTGGTCGTGTTGTACTTCACCACCTTCGGCGGCTTCATCGCCCTGACCGCCTGGCTCCCCACCTACTGGAAAGAGTTCCACGGCGTATCGCTGGTGACTGCCGGTGCACTCACCGCCACCTTCTCGATCCTGGCATCGGCGATCCGGATCGGAGGCGGTTCTGTTTCCGACAAGATCGGCGGAGAACGCACCGCCATCATCTCCCTCGCCATCCTCTTCGCCGGCGCGGTGCTGATGACGATCTCCGCGGCCGTGGCACTCTCCGTTTTCGCCGAGATTCTCATGGCGATCGGCATGGGCGTCACCAATGCCGCAGTCTTCAAGCTCGTGCCCCAAGAGGTCCCCGAGGCCGTGGGCGGGGCGGCCGGATGGGTGGGCGGCCTGGGTGCCTTCGGTGGGTTCGCCGTCCCACCATTGATGGGCCTCTTCGTAAAGGGCGCCGACACCAGTGGATACGCAACCGGATTCGTCGTCTTCGTGACGCTGGCCGTGATATCCCTGGCAGTCGCTTTCTGGCTGAACAAGTCGGCACACCCGGCCCCGAAGGTCGCTGCATGAGGCTAGAGCTGACCAGGAAAACCGACCTGGCGCTCAAAGCTATAACGCGACTCGACCGCACCGGCGGTTTGATCAAAGGTGCCGACCTCGCAGAGACCATCGGGACAACCACCGCTTTCATCGCCCAGGTCATGAAGCCACTGGTAGCTCACGGGTGGGTCGCTTCCGAACCGGGTCCGACCGGTGGATATCGACTGGCGACAGACACGACACAGATCTCGGTCCTCGACCTGATAGAGACGGTGGAAGGGCCGACAGTCGACGGTCGGTGCGTGCTGAGAGGAACGCCATGCCCGGTGGTCGAGAAGTGCGCTCTCCACGACGCCTGGAACAGGGCCCGCGGCGCCCTCCTCAAAGAGCTTTCGGCGACACGAGTTTCCCTGATAGAAGAAGGAGTCCAAGTATGAAGCGGTTCGTGCTCACGGCAACCGTGCTTCTGATAATCGCAACAATGCCCGCGGCATTCGCGTCCGACGACGAAGGTGCCACCCTGTTCCAGTCGAACTGCGCAGGGTGCCACGGGCCCACCGGCGCCGGGTTGGGCGACACTTTTCCGCCTCTCGCAGGCAACCCCAACGTTCAGGATGCCGACCACGTCCGCGCTGTGATAACTGGCGGACTCTCCGGCGCAGTCGAGGTGCTCGGAAAGACCTACAACGGAGTGATGCCCCCGTTTTCATCGCTCACCCCCCAACAGGTCGAGGCTCTGATCGGCTACGTACAGGGCGAGCTACAGGGGACGACGGAGACCTCCACTACCACGATCGCCGGCGAGACCTCCACCACCACCACGGTCGCGGCACCGTCTGCACCCACCGGTTCACCAGACCGCGGCGAAGCCATCTTCACCGGTGCACAACGCCTGGACAGCGGAGGGCCGGCGTGCATCGCCTGCCACTCGGCAGGATCGCATGACAACCTGGGCGGAAGCACCCTCGGCCCCGACCTGACCGATCTCAACACCATGTTCGGCGGCGTCGACGGCGTGTACGGCGTGCTCGCCAACCCACCGTCACCCACCATGCAACCCGTATTCGGACCCAGCCCCTTCAGCGATCAGGAGCGAGCCGACCTGGCCGCATACTTCGCATCCGTGGAGGAGCCGGCAGGGGGCATCGATCTCCTTTTGGTGATAGGGCTCATCGGGGCGGTCGCCCTATTCGGGGCCATGCTGGTTCTGGGCAGATCACGAAAGAATTACGTAGAACAACTGAGGAGCGGGCGATGAAAGATTGGACAAAGGAAAAAGTCGCTCCCGCGGAGCGCAAGTGGGAAGAGTTCTACCGCAATCGCTTTCAACACGACAAGCGAGTGCGGACAACCCACGGCGTCAACTGCACGGGCAGCTGTTCGTGGGAGGTGTTCGTTAAAGACGGCATCGTCACCTGGGAACTCCAGGCCACCGACTACCCCCGACTCGAAGACGGGCTGCCGCCCTATGAGCCCCGGGGCTGCCAGCGAGGTATCTCTTTCTCGTGGTATCTCTACAGCCCGATCCGGGTCAAGTACCCCTACGCCCGCGGTGTTCTCATCGATCTGTGGAGAGCCGCCCGGCGCAAGCATTCCGACCCCGTCGACGCCTGGGCCTCGATCATGTCCGACCCCGACAAGCGCACCCGGATCCAACAGGCACGAGGCAAGGGCGGGTTCCGTCGTGTCCATTGGGACGAGGCTCTGGAGATCGCGTCGGCATCGGCGGTTTACACCGCCAAACAGCACGGACCCGACCGGGTGATCGGATTCTCTCCGATCCCGGCCATGTCCCAGATCAGTTACGCCTCGGGCAGCCGCTTCCTGTCCCTGTTCGGCGGCGTGGTGATGAGCTTCTACGACTGGTATTGCGACCTTCCGCCCGCCAGCCCCGAAGTCTGGGGGGAGCAGACCGATGTCCACGAGTCGGCCGACTGGTACAACTCCCGCTTCATCGCGGTCATGGGCTCGAACCTCAACATGACCCGCACACCCGACTGCCACTTCATCTCCGAAGTGCGTCATGCCGGCGCCAAGCTGACCGTGTTCAGCCCCGACTTCTCCCAGGTAGCCAAGTACGCCGATTGGTGGATCCCCAGCCACCCTGGCCAGGACACCGCGTTCTGGCTTGCCGTGGATCACGTGATCCTCAAAGAGGCGTACGCGAACCGCGACGTGCCCTACTTCTCGGACTACGTGCGCCGCACCACCGACATGTCGTTCCTGGTCGAGGTGGCCGACAAGAAGGCCGGAAAGTACCTGCGGGCCGGACGGGTGGCCGAGTACTCCGACGCCGAAAACGGCGAATGGAAGATGCTGTGGTGGGATCGCACCTCGGGACGGCCGCGCATGCCCAAGGGCACGATCGGATTCCGCTGGGCCGACAAGGACAAGGGCAAGTGGAACATAAAGCCCGAAGATGCCGTCACCGGCGAGACGCTCGACCCCGAGTTGAGCTTCTCCGAAAACCACGACGGAGTCGCCCGGGTCGCCTTTGACGACTTCGCCAGCGGTTCCAGCCGCGAGCGGGGCGTTCCCGTCCGCTACCTCGAAACGGCCGAAGGTCAGGTGGCCGTGACCACCGTCTTCGACCTGATGATGGCCCAGTTCGGTGTCGATCGCGGTCTCGGAGGCGACTACCCGGCCGATTACGACGACGTCGAATCCCCGTTCACTCCCGCCTGGCAGGAGTCCCAGACCGGGATCCACCGGGACACGGTCATCCGGTTTGCCCGCGAATGGATCGCCAACGGCGAACAGACCAAGGGAAAGAACTTGATCATCATCGGTGCCGGCGCCAACCACTGGTACCACAACAACCTGCTGTACCGGGCAGGGATCACCGCCCTGATGCTCACCGGATCGGTGGGTGTCAGCGGCGGCGGGTTGGCCCACTACGTCGGCCAGGAAAAGCTGGTGACCCACGCCTCATGGGCTCCGATCGCCTTTGGTGGCGACTGGGGCATGGCCCCGAGGCATCAGAACACACCCTCGTTCCATTACGTCCACAGCGACCAGTGGAGATACGAGCGTGGTTACTCCGACTACGACACGCTTCCCGAGAATGCCAGCCGCGATGATCACACCATCGACCACCAGGTCCGGGCTGTGCACCGGGGATGGCTTCCCTTCTATCCCCAGTTCGGTGAGAACTCACTCGATCTGGTGCGCAGAGCCCAGGAGGCCGGTGCCGGAACCGACGCCGAGATCGTGGACTTCGTCGTCAACGGTCTCAAGTCAGGCGATGTCAAGTTCTCCATCGACGACCCGGATGCACCCGAGAACTGGCCGAGAACGTGGTTCATCTGGCGTGGCAACGCCATCGGCACGTCGGCCAAGGGCCACGAGTTCTTCCTGCGTCACTATCTGGGCACCCACTCGAATGCGGTTGCCCCCGAACGCGCCGGCGAAACCGTGAAGGAAGTGACGTTCCGCCCCGACGCCCCTATCGGGAAGATGGACCTGATCGTCGATCTCAACTTCCGGATGGACACCAGCGCCCTGTATTCGGACATCGTCCTGCCGGCAGCCACCTGGTACGAGAAAGACGACCTCAACACAACCGACATGCACAGCTACATCAACCCGATGCAAGCTGCCGTGCAGCCGTGCTGGGAGTCCAAGTCGGACTGGTCGATCTACAAGGCGATCGCCAAGAAGGTGTCCGAACTGGCCCGGGGCCACATGCCCAAGCCGGTGAAGGACATCGTGATGCTGCCCCTCCAGCACGACACGGCTGACGAGATCTCCCAGCCCGAGGTCCGCGACTGGACCAAGGGCGAGATCGAGGCCATCCCCGGCAAGACCATGCCCAAGTTCAAGGTGATCGAGCGCGATTACCCCAACCTGTACGAGCAGATGGTGTCTCTCGGACGTGGCATCGAAAAGAATGGCGTCGGGGCCCACGGGATCCGCTTCGCCGCCGGCGACTTCTATCGCCAGCTGATCGAGCGCCAGCCCCGCCACATCGGTGTGGAAGCGCTCAACGGCCGGCCCTACCCGTCGCTGGAGTTCGACCGCCAGGTGTGTGAGGCGATACTTCACCTCGACCCGGCATCGAACGGCGAACTCGCCTATCGGGCCTTCGAGGCGGAGAGCGTCAAGACCGGACTCGACCTCGTCGACCTCGCCGAGGGCCAGAGAAGCGTTCGCACCACCTTCGCCGACATCGTGTCCCAGCCCAGGCGAGTGCTGACCACGCCCACCTGGAGCGGCATCGTCAACAACGGCCGTGCCTACAGCCCGTTCACACTCAACGTGGAACGAGGAGTCCCCTGGCGAACCCTGACCGGTCGCCAGCACTTCTACCTGGACCACGAGAACTACCTTAATTGGGGCGAGTCCCTCCCCACCTACAAGCCCAGACCCGACCACACGATGATGTCGGAGACCGAGCGCACCCAGGCGGAAGCGCAGGGGAAGCTCCTCAACTACATCACACCCCACGGCAAGTGGAGCATCCACTCGACCTATTCGGAAAACATCCGGATGAAGACGCTGTCGCGGGGCGGGTACCCCGTATGGCTCAACGCCAAGGACGCGGCCGATCTGGGCATCACCGACAACGACTGGGTGGAGCTGTTCAACGACAACGGGGTCTTCGTCCAGAGGTGCGTGGTCTCATCGAGGATCCCCCGGGGAACGGTGTTTGTGTATCACGCCACCGAGAGAACGGTGGGCATCCCGATCTCGCCGCTGCGCAAGCGCCGGGCCGGGATGAACAACTCACTCACCAGGGCGAGGCTGAAACCGGTGCTCATGAGCGGCGGGTACGGCCAGTTCACCTACTCGTTCAACTACTGGGGACCGACCGGGGTCAACAGAGACACATTCGTCTTTCTGCGCCGTATCGATCGGCCGGAGTACTGAGGAGGAATCGCATGGACGTAAGAGCACAGATGAGCATGCTGTTCCATCTCGACAAGTGCATCGGCTGCCACACCTGCAGCGTCGCCTGCAAGAACCTGTGGACCGACCGCAAAGGCGCCGAGTACATGTGGTGGAACAACGTCGAGACCCGTCCCGGGACCGGATATCCGACCGGGTGGGAAGACCAGGATCACTATGACGGCGGATGGAAGCGGGACGAATCCGGGAAGTTGAAGCTCAAGCTCCACTCTCGGTCCAAGGGCCTGGCAAACCTGTTCTTCAACCCGGCTATGCCCGAGATCGACGAGTATTACGAGCCGTTTACGTTCCGCTACCAGGATCTGTTCGACGCCCCAGCGGGTGACGACCAACCGACGGCGGTGCCGATCTCGGCGATCACCGGTGAGGTCATGAACATCGAGGGTGGTCCCAACTGGGATGACGACCTGTCCGGGTCGCCGATCTACGCGGCCAACGACCCCAACTTCGCCCATGTGGCCGCCGAGGTGAAGGCGCAGATGGAGGAGATCGAACGGGTGGTGTTCAACTACCTGCCCCGGATCTGCAACCACTGCCTGAACCCGGCCTGCGTGGCTGCTTGCCCTTCGGGCGCCATCTACAAGCGGGCCGAGGACGGCGTGGTCCTGGTCAACGAGGACAAGTGCCGGGCCTGGCGTATGTGCGTGGCGGCATGTCCGTACAAGAAGGTCTATTACAACTGGTCGAGCGGCAAGTCCGAGAAGTGCATCCTGTGCTTCCCGCGCATGGAGGTCGGCCAGGCTCCCGCATGTGCCCACTCGTGCGTCGGTCGGATTCGCTACATGGGCGTGCTCCTGTACGACGCCGATCGGATTCCCGATGCCGCTGCGGCTTCGGATCAGGATCTGATCGCAGCCCAACTCGACATGATCCTCGATCCGTTCGACCCCGAGGTCATAGCAGCCGCAAAGGCATCCGGCCTCGACGACGGATGGATCGCGTCGGCCCAGGCCTCCCCGGCATACAAGTTCGTGAAGGAGTGGCAGATCGCTTTGCCGCTTCATCCCGAGTTCCGCACGCTGGCGATGATGTTCTACATCCCACCGCTGTCCCCGGTCGTGTCCGTGATCGAAGACGGTCTGGTGAAGCTGGACCTCCCGCCCGAGCAAGTGGACTTCGAGCGCTTCGAGAACCTCGACAAGGCCAGGATCCCGATTCGTTATCTCGCCAACCTGTTCTCGCTGGGCGATGAGGATCGAATCCGGCGGATTCTTCGCAAGATGCTGGCGGTTCGGATCTACAAGCGCCGCCAGAGCGTGGACGGGAGCATCGACGAGGCGACTCTCAAGGTCCTCGCCGAGGCCGGCACCAGTCTCGAAGAGGCGGAGGCGATGTACAAGCTGACGACGCTTCCCACCATCGACGAACGGTTCGTGTTCCCCCCCTATCA
>JBFJTO010000028.1:0-10151 GCA_041625295.1 Acidimicrobiia bacterium
GCCGATCTGCTTGTCGGGGGAATGCCGTTTACGCTGCTCGTCATGCAAATCGGAGTTCCCAAGCAGAACGCGCCGGGTGAGCGGCGCGTCTCTCTCACGCCTGACGTGGTTCGCAAGCTCGTTGCCGGCGGACATCAGGTTCTCATTGAAACATCCGCCGGCCTTGCGGCTGGATTCACGGACGCCGCGTACACCGAGGCAGGGGCATCGCCCACCGGCGGTAGCACGGCATGGTCGGCCGAATTCGTGGCCACGATCCACCGCCCACCCGCCGAGGCGCCGCTGCGCAGGGACGGATGCCTGATCGGGATGCTCACCCCGTTCGACACGCCGGCAGCCATCGAGCATCTGGCCGGAACGGGCATCACGGCATTCGCTTTCGAAGCTGTGCCAAGGACCACCAGGGCGCAAGCGGTTGACGCCTTGTCGTCCCAGGCCACCGTCTCGGGCTATCAGGCGGCTCTGCTCTCGGCGACGCTCCTGGATCGTTTCTTTCCGATGTTGACCACTGCCGCCGGAACGATCCCACCCTCCAAGGTGCTGATTCTCGGGGTCGGAGTTGCCGGCCTACAGGCCATCGCGACCGCCAGGCGCCTGGGTGCAGTGGTGAGTGCATTCGATGTGCGTGCCGCGGCCGGTGAACAGGTGAAGAGCCTGGGTGCGACCTTCATCGAAATCGAGATCGACGCTCAAGACGCCGCTCCGACCGGTGGCTACGCCCAAGAGGTCGCCGAAGACGAACAGTCGAAGATCCTCGCGGGACTGGCGCCGTACCTTGCGAAGGCGGATGTCGTCATCTCCACCGCAGCCATTCCCGGAAGACCGGCGCCGCTTCTGATCACAGCCGCTGCTGTCGAGTCGATGCGGCCCGGCGCCGTGATCATCGATCTGGCAGCATCGACAGGAGGTAACTGCGCTTTGACGGTCCCCGATGAAACGATTCGCCACGGCGAGGTGACCATCGTCGGAGATACCGACCTGGCCTCCCGCACGCCCGGGCACGCAAGCCAGATGTATGCCAAGAACGTGTCCAATTTTCTGGATCTCGTCACAGGAGAAAACGGTGTCCTCGAACTCAACTGGGACGATGACATCGTCTCCGGCGCCTGCGTCACTCGCGCCGGCGAAGTCGTCCATTCCAAAGTGAAGGAGGCATTGGCCTGATGGAGAGCCTGCTCATACCGATCACGGTCTTCGTTCTCGCATCCTTCGTCGGGTTCGAGGTGATCGCCAAGGTCCCCCCAACGCTGCACACGCCGCTGATGTCCGGCTCAAATGCCATCTCCGGTATCACGATCATCGGTGCGGTCATCTCGGCTGGCAGGGCCGACGAGGTGGTCACAGCCGTTCTCGGTTTCCTTGCCGTTGCCTTCGCGACCATCAACGTGGTCGGTGGGTTCATGGTCACCGACCGGATGCTCGAGATGTTCAAGAAGGAGCGCGCGTGAACTCCACACTCGAGGGTTTCCTCTATTTGATCGCGGCCTCGCTGTTCATTCTCGGGCTCAAGCGGTTGTCGTCGCCTGCCACTGCTCGCGCCGGCAACCGTCTGGCCGGTCTGGGAATGCTGTTGGCGATCATCGTCACGCTGCTCGACCGCGAGGTTGTCTCCTTTGGCGTCATCGTGGCCGGAATCGTGGTCGGTGGTGGCGTCGGCGCATATCTGGCCAAGAAGGTTCAGATGACCGAGATGCCACAGCTGGTGGCGGCTTTCAACGGATTCGGAGGCGGAGCCTCCGCTCTCGTCGCCGCTGCGGAGTTCATCGGATCCGGCACCCATCCCACACGCACTGCGGTGACGATCGCGCTATCGGCATTGATCGGCGCCGTCACTTTCTCGGGGTCCTTCGTCGCCTACGCCAAGCTTCAGGGACTCGTTCCCGGCGGGCGGGTCACCTATCCGGGTCAGGCCGTCCTCGACGGGGTCATGGCCTTGGGAGTGGTCGTCCTGGGGGCATGGCTCGTCGTTGGCAACAGCGTTCCGGCGCTGTGGATACTTCTGGCCGTGTCGTTGGTGCTCGGCGTAGTCAGGGTCCTGCCAATCGGCGGTGCCGACATGCCAGTGGTGATCTCTTTTCTCAACTCACTCTCCGGCGTGGCCGCGGCCACCGCCGGGTTCGTGATCGAATCCAACGCGCTCATCATCTCGGGTGCGCTAGTGGGCGCATCGGGCTTGATACTCACCAACATCATGGTGAAGGCAATGAACCGAACCCTGATCGGCGTGCTGTTCATGGCCTTTGGCGGAAGCGCAAGCAGTGAGGGGACCGACACCGGCGACAAGGTCGCCCGGCGCGCCAGTCCCGAGGACGTCGCAGTCACCCTCGCCTACGCACAGCGAGTTGTCGTCGTGCCCGGATACGGCCTTGCCGTCGCCCAGGCACAACACACGATTCGTGAATTGGCCACGCTCCTCGAACATCGCGGCGTGGAAGTCCACTACGCCATCCACCCCGTTGCGGGGAGGATGCCCGGACACATGAATGTCCTCCTGGCAGAAGCGAACGTCCCTTACGACGTGTTGTTCGACCTCGAAGACGTCAACCCGACTTTTCCACGCACCGACGTGGCACTCGTGATCGGAGCCAACGACGTCGTCAATCCTTCGGCGCGATCCGACACCGGATCGCCGATCTATGGCATGCCCATTCTCGACGTGGACAAGGCCAAAACCGTGGTGGTCGTGAAGCGGAGTCTGTCGCCAGGGTTCGCCGGCATCGACAATCCCCTGTTCTACAACGAGAACACGCTCATGCTGTTTGCAGATGCGAAAAAGGGCCTTGCCGAGGTCATCGCCTCGGTCAAGAGTCTCTGACAAGACCCATTCCTGAGGGGGCTCGATGGACTTCTCCGAGGTCATCAATAAGCGGCGGATGGTCAGGAACTACACCGACGAACCGGTGTCGTCAGATGCGATCAAACGGGTGCTCGACGCCGGGCGAAGGGCGCCGAGCGCGGGTTTCTCCCAGGGCCAATCATTCGTCCTCGTGACCGATGCCACGACCCGCGTCGGCATCGCTCGCCTGGCAGGTGAGGACGAGTATGCCGCCAGCGGTTTCGACCGCTGGATCTCCAAGGCCCCGGTCCATGTGATCGTTTGCGTCTCAGAGGAGGCATACCACGAGCGCTACCGCGAGGCCGACAAAGTCAACTCTGAAGGAGCCGAGATCGAGTGGCCCGTTCCCTTCTGGTGGGTGGACGCGGGCGCATCGTTGATGGCCATCCTGCTCGCCGCAGTGAACGAGGGCCTCGCAGCCGGATTCCTGGGAGTCCACGACCTGACAGGGCTCAAGTCCCTGCTGAGTATCCCCGCCGAGGTGTCACCGATCGGGATCGTGACGATCGGGCACCCCGCCCCCGATCGCCGTTCGGGATCGCTGGCACGCGGTTGGAAGCCGGACGTGATCCACCGGGATCGATGGTGACTCAACCCCCGAGGGACCGCACCACGACGTAGCCAACGTTGATGAGACCGCCGGCGACGATGACCACTACCAGCCAAAAGGCGATCTCTCGGGCCCAGGTTCGGTCCGAGCGCGACAACGGCGGTCGTTGGACATCCGACTCCGGAAGCTCCAACAAGGCCCGGGCATCTTCCTCATCTGACGCCGGGACCAGCACCCGAACCCGTCCCAGCAGTGCCAGTTGCGGTTCTTGACCACCAGCGGTGTCGGTGACGACCCTCGCCTGTATTCCCGCCGAGCGCAGGGCGGCCGCGGCCAGATCGGCCTCGAAGGTCGATCCAAAGGTGGCCACCTGGATTGGTTCCATGCCCCCGAGGATACGGCGGAATCGACCGGTAACGCGAACCCCCCACGTGAGACTCACCCCACGATGACCAACCCTTACGACGATCTTCGAGCCCTGTCCGCCCAGCTGGAACTATCGGTGCCGGTCGAACGAGCCCGCGCCCGCGTCTCCGCGGCTACGGACACGCGTTCCCGGCGGCCCCGGACTGCCCTCGTCGCTTTGGTGACCGCCGGTCTGATGGCCGTAAGCAATGTTGCTCTTGCAGCCGTCGCCAACCCGGCGGCTCCCGGCGATGCGCTCTATGGCGTCGACCGCGCCTACGAACACCTCCAGAACCTGGCCGGATTCAATTCCCACGCCGCCGAGCGTCTAGCCGAGGCGGCGGTCATGGCCGGGCAAGGCCACTCGACCGAGGTTCTGACGCTCGTGGACGAAGCCCTTTCCGAAGTGCTCGCCTCTCCGGATCCGGCTGCAGCGGTCGAGAAGCTGAAGCGAAAGGCAAATCTGGGCACCGACTTCGAAGAGCAGCTGAGCAAGGTTGTTGACGCCGCCCACGACAAGAACACGACCGGTAAGAACCACGGTCAGGCTGTCGCCGAACTCGCCAAACAGCTCGGCAGAAACATGGCACCTGGCCAGGCGCACCGACCCGGAGACGGCTCCTAGCGGTTACTGGCCAACCCGATGAGTCAAGGTTGCCCGGGTGATCGGCCGATAGGCTCGCCCGCATGAGTTCGGGTCCCGCCTGGCCACCCACGCAAGACGATGTCATATCGGCGCGAGCCGGAGATACCGACACGCTGGGACGCATACTCACCCGCGGGTATCCGAAGCTGGTGGCTTTTTATCGGGGCGTTGGTCTCCGTAACGCCGATGCCGAAGACCTGGCCTCGGAAGCATGTGAGGGAATGGTCCGGAACTTGAAGAGGCTGCGAGAACCGGCCGCATTCGAAGGATGGTTCTGGACCGTGGCCCGCAATCGGCTTCGGTCGCGGTTGCGGACCCTCAACCGGGTTGTCTACGAGCTCAAGCCGGGCGAGGCTGACAGCCCCGAGGAGCAGGCGTTGGCATCAGACGACCATCGTCGAATCCGTCTTGCCCTCGGCGAGCTTTCGCCCCGCGATCGCCAGCTCCTGTGGCTTCGAGAGGTGCAGGGTCTCGATTACGACGAGATCTCGGGCCGATTGGGCATGGCCACGGGCGCAATCAGGGTCGCGGTTCTGCGGGCGCGTCGACGCCTCGAAGAGATCTATGTCCGCATGGAAGGCCGGTAACGTCGGCCCGTGGACGGCCCGATCACCTCTACGCAGAACAGTCTCGTCAAAGCACTGGTGCGCCTGCGAGATCGCCGCGAACGCGAAGCGACCGACAGATTCCTGGTCGAAGGTTATCGGGAACTCACCCGCGGGTTGGGCACGAAGCTTCGCTTCGAAACGCTGTGCGTGTGCCCCTCTCTGTATCTCGGACCCAACGAGGCGAATCTGGTCGAGGCAATAGCGTCTCAGGGGGCGACCGTGGTTGAGCTTGCTGAAAAACCTTTCCGGAAGGTCTCCTATCGCGATCGCCCCGAAGGTCTTGTGGCGATCGCCCACCGCTTCGATACCAGCCTGGGCTCGCTGGTGCCGCCCACACCGGACTCTCTGTATTTGGTTGTCGAATCGATCGAGAAGCCCGGCAACCTGGGAACCATGATGCGGACTGCCGATGCGGCGGGGGCGGACGCTGTGATCGTTTGCGATCCCACCACCGACCCTTTCAACCCGAATGTGGTCAGGGCTTCCACAGGAACTCTGTTCACGATGCCCCTGGCGGTGGCCGACTCGGCCGACGCCCTCGATTGGCTGCATCGCCATGGAGTGCGAACCGCGGCAACCACACCCGACACTTCCCTCACTATCTGGGATGCCGACCTGACAACACCTGTGGCGATAGTGATCGGCGCCGAGCAGTACGGCCTGTCCGATGTGTGGCTGAGCGGCGCCGAGCAGAAGGTTCGGATACCGATGCGAGGTCACGCTGACTCCCTGAACGCGGCCATGGCCGCCGGGATCGCTCTGTTCGAGGCGCGCCGCCGGGGCTGATTGGGGAATCGACACGAATTCCTTTCATCGAACACCTGTTCGATGTAGCCTGCGCTCCCTTGGCCAGCCTGATCCAGAGAACCTTCGATGACATGGGTACATCGCTCTTCGACGTCACTTTCTGCGTGCTCGACCTCGAGACCACGGGTGGTTCCCCCGCGGACTGCGAGATCACCGAAATCGGCGCCGTCAAGGTGAGAGGCGGGGAGTTTCTCGGAGAGTTCCAGACGCTCATCAACCCGGGGGGTGTGATACCCCCGTTCATCACGATTCTCACCGGCATCACCCACGCAATGGTGGTCGAGGCTCCCAAGATCGGGACCGTCTTCCCGTCACTGCTCGAGTTCATCGGCGACTCGGTGGTAGTAGGCCACAACGTCCGCTTCGACAGGTCTTTCCTCGATGCCGCAGGGGTGCGCCTCGGCTATGGCAAGCTCCCCAACCGGTTCGTCGACACCGCAGGTCTGGCTCGCCGGCTCGTCAGGAACGAGGTTCGCAACCTGAAGCTGCAGAGCCTGGCAGCCCACTTTCGCTCTCCGACCACACCCAATCACCGTGCTCTAGAAGACGCCAGGGCCACGACGTTTGTGTTCTGGGGGCTCCTGGAAAGGGCCGGATCCCTGGGAGTCACCGCCCTCGAAGATCTGATCCAACTGCCGACTGCCCGCGGGTCCGCCCACTATCACAAGATCAGCATGGCGAAAGAACTGCCCCGATCCCCAGGGGTCTACATGTTCAAGGACCGGCACGGTGAAGTGATCTATGTCGGCAAGGCCAAGAACCTGCGAACCCGCGTGGCCGCGTATTTCTACGGCGACGAACGCAAGTCGATCACGAACCTGCTTCGAGAGGCACAGGGCCTCGACCACATCGTGTGCGACACCGAACTGGAGGCGGCCATCACCGAAGTGAGGCTGATTCACGCTCATCGGCCTCGTCACAATCGAAGATCCAAACCGCCGAAGAGCTCCCACTTCGTGACGCTCACAAACGAGCCATTCCCCCGCCTGTCGCTCACGCGGACTCTTCGTCCGGATGCACGGGCCGTGCTGGGTCCCTTCCGGAGCCGTCGGAGCGCCGAGCTGGTGCTCACTGCCATCTGGGACGCGGTGCCGGTGCGGCGCTGCACGGGTCGGCCGGGTTCCCGCAACGGGCGATGCGCGCCAGCTCAGATGGGCGTTGCCATGTGTCCGTGCGATGGCACTCTGACCCGGCATGCCTACGACCCCGTGGTCGAGCAGATAATTGCCGGGATCGAGTCCGATCCAGCTCTCCTCCTGACGCCGTTGGCCGACAAGATGTATTCCCTGGCCGCCGAGCAGCGATTCGAAGAGGCGGCGTGGGTTCGGGACCGCCATCTCGCCCTCGGGCGGGCAATCGAAAAGGAGAGACGATGGCGCGCACTCACGGGCGCGGGCCGAATCGAGCTGGAGAGTCTCGACGGTGAGCACGTGGTCATGGACGGTGGACGCTTCACGGCGTCGTGGGGTTCGGACGGCCAAGCCCCACTGATTCCACCTCCGATCGCTCCGGTTCAGACGGCGGTCCCTCCCGATGTCCAGGTTGCCGAGGAGGCCGACCTGATCTGGCGTTGGATGAACGAACGGCCACTGCTTCTGGTCGATTCCCAGCATGGTTTTGGTCTGCCGTCCCGCCCGGTTCCGGAGCTCAAGGCGGGCTGAGCGGCTGGATTCCGTCAACCCACCGAAAACGCCAGCGAGAGCACGGCGACGACGGCCAGGCCAACTACCACGAACCTCCAGTCCTTCTGCAAGACCCAGACGACGATCAGGCCAAGCACCTCCATGACCGGGGTGGCCACGAGGGCGAGGATTCCCATGACTATCAAGCGTTCATCGAACGGGGCATCAGTGAAGGCAGCACGGATCGTGACACCTTCGAGGCTTGTGTCACCAGTCGCCAAGGCCGCAATCAGACCCGAAGCTATGAGGACGGTGGCAGTCACCAATCCGGATCGGATCACCCAGGTCATCGCCGTCCCCGCCCGCGCCTGGATGCGTTCAGATGCCAAGACCCACCCCCAGCCCCCTGGCGAGCATCTCGATGGACACGAACACCAACAAGACAGCCAGCACTCTTCGAAGCATGGTCGCCGACACCATTTTCGAGGTCCTGGTACCGAAGAGCGCGCCGGCCACGATCCCGACAACAAGCGGAGCCACCAGAAGTGGCTCGACCAACCCACGGGCCAGGTAGACGAAGACGCTGCTCACGGCAGTCACACCGATCATGAAGTTCGACGTGGCCGCGGCGACCTTGATGGGAACCCGCATTCCCAGGTTCATTGCGGGGACCTTGATGAAGCCGCCACCAACTCCCAGCATGCCCGAGGCCACGCCGGCCCCCATCGAAATGGCGGCTCCGAGCGGAGCCCTGACCGCCTGGTAGGTGACGACAGACCCGGTTCGTGCGTCGTGAAAGCCACCGGCGAGCCGGCCACTGACTTCCCATCCGCCACCGTCCGAGGCAGGGTCCGCTAGGGGTTCCGTGGTTTGCCGGCGATCCTTGGCTCGCAGCAGGAGCGCTGTCGTGACCATGAGCAGGACGCCGAAGATGACAGAGAGAGCCGCCGTCGGGATCCACACCGCGATCAGGCTTCCGCCAATCGCCCCGAGCGCCGTAGCGATCTCGAGTGACATACCCAATCGGAAGTTGGTGAGACCGGAGTTTGCGTACACGCTGACCGCGGCAGCCGAAGTTGCGATGACTGCCACCAGGGATGACGCGACGGCCACCCGGATGTCCACTCCGAACAGAAGCACGAGAGAGGGGACCACGACGACACCGCCACCGATCCCGACCAGCGCGCCCAACCACCCCGCGAACAGACCCAAAGCGATCAACTCGACCAGCGTTGGCAGGTCGAACGTCATCGAATGGTCGCCTTGGAGTGGTGCACGGACTCGACATTAGGAGGTAGGAGGCTCCGCAGGCCCGAAGGGCCGGAGAGGGCACAAACCGAAGACCCCCCTTCTAGCATCGCCACATGCGTTTCACGGTCCGTGCCGGTTCCGATCCGGTTGCCAGAGCCGACGGCACACTGCTCAAGGCGCTGGGCCTCCCCTCGGGCGGCGTGGTCGCCGCCGGAAGCACGCACATCCTGGTGAAAGCAGGAAATCCCCCCGACCCCACCGCCATCGAAATCGGCCCTCAGGGACGGGCCAATGGCGGGCTCTCACTGAACCAGAGCATCGAGATCACAAGAGCGGTCCTGCCCACTGCCCGCCTGGTGGTGACAGCCGGTGCGGAGCTTCCCGGTCACCCGAAGGATCTGGTTCGCGCGCTACAGGGCCGGCCGGTCACCGCCGGGGATTCTGTCACGATCGAACCGGTGTATCTGGACGGGGGCGACGAGGCTGTCGACCTCTCGATCGAGAGAATCGAACCCGCCGAGGCCGGCCTGGTGGGGGCGGCGACCAGGTTCGTCTCTTCATCCGATCACGCAACCGAGCCCATCAGCACGGCGCCGAGCATTCCGATTGTCACGACCCGCCAAGCCCTGCTGGCCGGACTCGACTCCGAGCTCGACCTTCTCACAGGGTGGATCTCGCTGCTCACGAGTCCCCGTGACCTCCCCACGGCTTGGGGCCTCCCCAAGGTGGCCGGAGTTCTCCTCGAGGGACCGCACGGGTGCGGAAAGTCAGAACTCGTCCATGCTGCTGCGGAGTCGGCAGGCGCCCGCGTGCATGAGATCAACGTTGACATGGTGTTCAAACCAGACCGCCTTCTCGACCTCCTCGAGCAGGCCGTGAAAGGTCAGGCCACTCCGGTCGTGATCCTCGTCGATCGGCTCGAAGCCGTTGCTGGTGAGGACGGCATGGCGCCTTTCCGCACCCAGGTGGGTGCGATCTTGCGCTGGTTTCTCGATGCCGTCGCCGACAAGCCGGGTATGGCATGTGTGCTCGGAGTCGCCGCCCGGAGTCACCTCGACCCCGGGGTGGCCCGCTCTCCGCTTCTCCCCCGCTCGCTATCGATCCCGCCCCCCGACCTGACGAGACGCCGACTCCTCTTCGAGGCTGCTCTCGCCAAGGTGCCCTCCAATGGAATCGACTTCGAGCGTCTGGCGTCGAGATCGGCTGGCTTCTCGGGATCCGATGTCGTTGCCGCCGTCATGCATGCCTCGGCGGCTGTGGCCCGCACCGAGAGACCCGTGGAAACCACCGACTTACTTGGCGGAGTGGAATCGATCCAGCCATCGCTCGGTTCGATGCCGATGGGAGAGATGACCTCGTATGGATTCGAGAAGGTCGCCAATCTCGTCGTCGTCAAACAACGGCTCACCGAGGCGGTGATCTGGCC
>JBFJTO010000029.1:0-10092 GCA_041625295.1 Acidimicrobiia bacterium
CGAAAAACGGTCATCGGTCTCCACGTCGAGGCCCACGCGAACTGCGATCCTGCTCAGCGATGACATCCCGGCATTCTCGGCAGTGGCTGAAGAAATCCAACAACGTCTCGGCGAGGATCACTTTTCCAGGTCCGGCAGCATGGATAGGCGTGCCATATCCGACTGCGATGTCGATCCCCGTGTGAAGCCGCTTGGTCCCGAATATGGGATGGATCCGGTAACCGAAGGGGCTGCTGATCCGACCCACGGCAGGCCAGGCGAGGGCGCCCGGCCGGACCCCGCTCGACGAAGCCCGAATCGCGATCTCCCTCTCGAGGCGTTTGGCGTCCGCCTCGAGACCGTCCTTGTGCTCCTCGGCCGCCTCGATGTCTCCATAGATGCGATCGAGGAGTTTCCGGGCGGCAGCCAGGTCGGTTTCGGCCTCGAGCCGCAACTCTTCGACCTTGGCGACATCGGCCTCCAGGGAGGTCCGTTCGGCGGCGAGTGATGCCAGCTTTGCCTCCACCCCGGCTTTCTGGGTGTCGACCTCGTTCTTCTGGCGCGATTCGTCGGCTTTCAATAGTTCGAAGTCGTCGATCAGATCCTCGGAGTTCTTGGCCAGATCGGAGGTGTATGCGAGGCCGACGGCAAGTTTGGATGCGCTGTCGAACTCGAGCATGAGAACGCCCATCGACGAAGAGGCGTTCATGTACATCTCCACAGCCTGGGACTCGAGGTCGGAGATGGTTGCCCGCAACTCGCTCTGAGTGTCGGCCAGTTGGCGTTGGAGGTCGGCGATCCGAAGGTTCAAAGATTCGACGGCGGCCTCATTGTCTGCGATCTCGGCCCGGACCGCATCCACCTTGCCTTGCGCCTCCACCAGCTGCGCTTTGATCTCGGTTACGCGCTTGTTGGCGGCGTTCAGCTCGGAAGCCACCTGCCGACTCGACGTCTTGGCGGCGGCGATCTTCTTGTTCAGAGACGAGATCTCCGACTGAACCTTGGAAAGTTCGTCGGCGGGATCGTGAGCGACCGCGGGCACGGTGGCTCCGAGAGCGAGGATCAGAGCAAGGAGTGCGGGTACTAATCGGCGCAAATCAGGCAGCCCCGGTTCGTGCTCCGCCGTCGGCTTCGCGGAGGTAACGGCTCAACCCGATGAGAGAGCCGAACACACCTGCCGCCGCCCCGAACAGGACGAAGAGCACTCCCCAGCGCAGGAAGAACTCGGTCGGGATCGTGAACTGGACCAGCTGTATGGAGTCGCCAACGCCCTGGAGGTTCTGGGAGGCGATCCAGATGGTGAGCACGGCGAGACCTGCGCCGAGCACCCCCTCTATGAGGCCCTCGAGCAGGAACGGGACTCGGATGAACCAGTTGGATGCGCCAACCAGCTTCATGATCGACACCTCGTCGCGCCGGGCATAGATTGCCATACGGATGGTATTGGCGATCATGATGACAGCCGCGGATCCCAAAACAAGCGCCAGGCCGATGCCCAGCAGGTTCAGGACCCTGGAGAGGTTGGAAAGCATCTCTATGCCTTCGCCGAAGGAGCGCACATCTTTGACGGCCGGGTTGGCTTGAAGCCGGAACTGGACGTCGCGATACAAGTTGATGTCGGTCAGCTCGATGCGAAGCGACGACGGCAAGATCGTCGGGTTGATCGACTCAACGAAGTCGGGGCGGTCGGCGAAGAGAATCTTGAACTCCTCGTAGGCGCCCGCCTTGTCGACGTAACGAACTGCTTTCACCTCGTCCCATGACTCCACCTCGGCGCGGAGTTGGAGTTGTCCGTCCAGCGACAACCCGCCCTCGTCGGTGTCCTTGAGGAAGACGACGATGTGGGTGCCCTCCTGCCAGGCGAGGGTGTTGATCACGAGCAACTGGTTCAAGACAAGCGCCCCAAACGCCAGCGCCAGCGAGATGAAAACCGCCAGCACTGCACCCGTGACGACGAGGGCGTTGCGACGAAGGTTGACGATGGCCTCCCGCATCAGAAAGGCGAGACGACTCACTCCTCCTCACCGCCTTCCGATCCACTCTCGCCATCGGTCGCGGGGGCGGGCGGAGCCTCGGCAACCACCGGCACATCCATGGTGATCGTCTCGTAACGCCCCGACTGGTCATCGCGAACGACGGCACCGTCCTCGATGGCGACAACACGGCGCTGCATGGCGTCGACGATGGCATGGTCGTGCGTTGCCATCACGATCGTGGTGCCCGTACGGTTGATACGGTCGAGAAGCTTCATGATGCCCACCGAAGTGGCCGGATCGAGGTTCCCCGTGGGCTCGTCGGCGAGGAGGATCGGCGGACGGTTGACGAACGCCCTGGCGACCGAGACACGCTGCTGCTCGCCACCCGAGAGCTGGCGGGGATAACGGTCGCCTTTGTCGGAGAGTCCGACCAGGTTGAGCACCTGCTCGACCTGGGGACGGATCACCGAACGCGGCCGCCCAAGCACTTCGAGCGCAAAGGCGACGTTCTCGAACACGGTCTTGTTGGGCAGAAGCTTGAAGTCTTGAAAGACGGTGCCGATGGACCGCCGTAGGAAGGGCACCTTCCAGTTGGGAATGGTGGTGATGTCCTTGCCCGCGACCCAGATGGTTCCCCGCGTGATCGGTTCCTGGCGGAGCATCAGACGAATCAAAGTCGACTTGCCCGACCCCGATGGTCCTACGAGAAAGACAAACTCCCCCTTCTGGATGTCAAGGGTCACATCGCGAGCCGCGACGGTTCCACCCTCATAGACCTTTGTGACGTTTTCGAGTCGAAGCACTTGCAAATCTCCGCCACCGCGCGCTTCTATCGCACGGCGGTAATGAATGACGGAAGGCTACCAGCGCCTGAAGAGAGCTCAGGTCAATCGGGCGGCCCCGACGAAAAGGCCTGAACGGTGGGCTGTAATCCACCGATGACCGTGCCGGCCACCATGACGGGTAGCGGTCAGATGGTTGACTCGAAGCGGGCCCGGCGCCAATGGAGATAGCCCTCGACGAGTTCGTCGAGGGCGCCGTCCAGCACCCCGAGCACATTTCCGATCTCGGTGTCGGTGCGCAGGTCCTTGACCATCTGATAAGGCTGAAGCACGTAGCTGCGGATCTGCCGGCCCCAGGCGGCCTCGCTGTAATCGCCACGGATCTCCTGAAGTTGATCGAGCGCATCCTGTCGGTTGCGCTCGGCCAATTTGGACCGGAGATGAGCCATGGCCTTGGCCCGGTTCTGCAACTGGGACCGTTCGTTCTGACACGAGACGACGATCCCCGTGGGTAGGTGGGTGATCCGCACCGCCGAGTCGGTGGTGTTCACATGCTGACCGCCGGCACCCTGGGATCGGAAGGTGTCGATGCGAAGCTCCTCCTCGTTGATCTCGACGGCGGCGTTCTCGCCCATGTCGGGGACGACGTCTACCCCCGCAAACGAGGTGTGTCGGCGAGCGTTGGAGTCGAAAGGGCTGATCCTGACCAGACGATGGGTTCCCCTCTCCCCCTCCATGGTCCCGTAGGCGTGATCACCTTCGATCGTCATCGTTGCCGACTTGATCCCCGCCTCCTCGCCGTCCATCACGTCGTCGACCGTCACCTTGAAACCCTTGGAGCTCAGATAACGTTCATACATCCGGAAAAGCATCTCGGCCCAGTCCTGGGCATCCACTCCCCCGGCGCCTGCATGAACGGTGACTATTGCCGGGTACTCGTCGTATTCACCGAAGTAGAGCGATTCGAGTTCCAATTTGGCCAGTTCACCGGCGACGCCCTGCAACTCGGCGCCGGCTTCCCTCTTCGAGTCGTCATCGCCGAAGTCGATGAGCACATCCACGTCGTCGAGGGAAGACTCGAGACCCTCGACCAGTTCGAAAAGGCCCTCATACCGGGCCAGGCGCTGGGAAACCGCGCGGGCGCGGTCGGGGTCGTCCCAGAGGTCGGGAGCCGAGGCCTGCTCGCGCAGTTCGGCCAGCTCCTCCGCCTTGGTTTCGAGGTCGAGAAAACCACGCGCTCCGGCCAGCCGCTCGCGCAGCGCCAGGGCTGTCTCCTTGGGGTCGGTGATCTCGATCATGACTGAACTCTGAGGCTACCCGCCGAAGGCTCAGGCGCTGGCGCCGTGGCAACGCTTGTATTTGTTGCCGCTTCCACACGGACAGGGATCGTTGCGGCCGATCTTGTCCCCGACCGAGACCGGTCTCTGGACCGCCGGGCCGCCACCCGCCGCTGTTGCTACCGGCGCGCCGACTCCGGCAGGCACAGTCTGGATCCTGGGGGCCTGGGCACGGGGCGGTGCGATCTGGACGTGGTAGAGGTACTTCACCGAATCGAGGCGAACCGAGTCCACCATCTCGGCAAACATGTCGTAACCCTCGCGCTGGTACTCGGTGAGAGGATCGCGCTGTCCCATGGCCCGGAGCCCGATCCCGGCCCTGAGATAGTCCATCTCAGAGAGATGGTCTCGCCACTTGTTGTCAATGATCGAAAGCATCACCGACCGCTCCACCTGGCGCATCACCTCGGGTGTGAGTTCCTCCTCGCGAAGGTCATATGCGGCCGCGCCGTCTTCGAGGGCTCGGTCGACGACCTGCTGCACATCGACTCGATCCCCGAACAGATCGCGGGAATAGTCGGTGTCGAAAAACTGGCCAAGCTCCTTGTTGAGCCCATCCCAATCCCACTCCGAAGGTGCGGCAACGCCCAGAACACCTCTCACCGTATCTTCGATGACCCGTTCGACCCACTCGCTGGAGAGATCATCGGTGAGATCGCCGTTGAGGATCCCGGACCGCCACTCGTAGACCACTTCACGCTGACGATTCATGATCTCGTCGTACTTGAGAACGTTCTTGCGAATCTCGAAGTTCTGGGACTCGACCTGGCGCTGGGCTCTCTCCACGGCCTTGTTGACCATCGAATGTTCGATGGGAACGTCTTCGGGAATCTTGAGCCGGTCCATGATCGAAGACACCCGATCGCCCTGGAAGCGGCGCATCAGGTCGTCCTCGAGAGACAGATAGAACCGGGTCTCGCCCGGGTCGCCCTGGCGACCGGAACGTCCCCGCAACTGGTTGTCGATGCGCCGGGATTCGTGACGCTCGGTGCCAAGCACGTAGAGGCCTCCGGCGCCAATGACCCGCTCTTTGTCCTTCTTGATCTGGTCTGCGAACTTGAGAGTCAGGTCATGAAGTTTGGAGTCGTAGGAGGGGTCTTCGAGGTCGAGATTGTCCCGCTTCAGCTGAAGCTTGGCCATGCCCTCGGGATTGCCGCCAAGCATGATGTCGACGCCACGGCCGGCCATGTTGGTGGCGACCGTCACCGCACCCGGCCTGCCGGCCTGGGCGATGATCTCCGCTTCACGAGCGTGATGCTTGGCATTGAGCACCTCGTGGGGAACACCGCGACGGTTTAGAAGACGCGAGATCAACTCGGACTTCTCGATCGAGATGGTGCCCAGCAGAACCGGCTGCTGGTTGGCGTGTCGTTCGCGAACGTCTTCGACAAGCGCTCCGTACTTGGCGTCTTCGGTCTGGTACACGAGGTCCGCCTGGTCGAGCCGTGCGATGGGCACGTTGGTGGGCACCACAACGACCTGGAGGTTGTAGATCTGTGCCAGCTCGGCCGCCTCCGTCTCGGCGGTACCGGTCATCCCGGCGAGCTTCTCGTAGAGACGGAAATAGTTCTGGAGTGTGATCGTCGCCAGGGTCTGGTTCTCCTCGCGGATCGTCACCCCTTCTTTGGCCTCGATCGCCTGGTGAAGACCTTCCGAATACCTGCGGCCCTCGAGAACCCGACCGGTGAACTCATCGACGATCTTGACCTCGCCATGATCGATCAGATAGTCGACGTCGTTCTTGTATAGCTCCTTGGCCTTGAGGGCCACCTCGAAGTGATGGACGAGGTCGACCGCGGCGTGGTCGTAGAGATTCTCGACGCCGAGGATCTGCTCGACCCGGGTAACACCGTCCTCGCTGGCAAGGACGGCACGCTTGGCCTCATCGACCTCGTAGTCGACGTCCCGGCGCAAACCGTTGACTATGCGTGCGAAGTCGCGATACCACTTGGCCGAATCCCCGACCCGACCCGAGATGATCAGGGGAGTTCTCGCCTCGTCGATCAGGATCGAGTCCACCTCATCGACGATCGCAAACGGGTGACCGCGCTGGACCATGTCGGCAACGCGCATCGCCATGTTGTCTCTCAAATAATCGAACCCGAACTCGTTGTTGGTCCCGTAGGTGACATCGGCGCCGTAAGCCGGGCGCCTCTCATCGGGGGTCATGCCGGTTTGGATCAACCCGACTTCGAGTCCAAGAAAACGGTGAACCGTGCCCATCCACTCGGCGTCGCGGGAAGCCAGATAGTCGTTGACCGTGACCACATGGACCCCTTTGCCCGAGAGTCCATTCAGATAGACGGGAAGGGTCGAAACCAGCGTCTTGCCTTCGCCGGTCTTCATCTCGGCGACCATGCCCCGGTGGAGGGCTGCGCCGCCGACTACCTGCACATCGAAGTGGCGCTGGCCCAGAACCCGCTTGGCCGCCTCCCGGACCACCGCGAATGCGGGAATCATGATGTCGTCCAGGGTGGCTCCATTGGCGAGACGGTCGCGGAAATCCGCCGTATTCGACCGGAGTTCGGTGTCGGTCTGAGACTCGTAATCCGGTTCGAGGGCGTTGACCGCGTCGGCTACTGCTTGGAATTCTCTGAGAGTGCGCCCTTCACCCGCGTGAAGGATCTTCGTGAAAACAGACATGCGAGGGGAATGGTACCGACCCGGGGGCCCTGTGAGGAAGCCCGCCGTCAACCGGCCGAGATCAATTCCTCGCGTATCGCGTAGAGGACGGCCTCGTTACGAGACTTGAGACCGAGTTTGTCGAGAATGTTGCGGACGTGGTTCTTGACAGTGTTCTCTGAGATGAACAGGTGATCGCCGATCTGTCTCGAGGTCATACCACCGGCGACCAATTCGAGGATCTCGACTTCCCGCCCGGTCAGAGACGGGCGTCGCAATCGACCCGAGTCGCGGTGTTTGAGAAGGTGGGCAACCGTATCGAAGAGCTTCCCGCCCATTTCCGGGGACAGCACTGCCCCCCCTTCCAAGACATCCTTAACCGCCTGGACCAGCACCGGCATCGCGGTGTCCTTGACCACATAACCTCGAGCTCCACCCTTGATCGCCCTCAGCAGGTCGTCCTCGGACTCCGATGAGGTCAGGAGAATCACCTTGGAATTCGGAGAGGACCGGATGATCTTGGAAACGACATCGAGTCCGGACATGCCGGGCATGAGCACGTCCAACATGACGATGTCGGGTCGGTGCTCTTTGGCCATGGCCAATGCCGACATGGCATCTCCCGCTCTGGCGACGACTTGGAAGCCCTCCGCTTCGAATGCGGCCGCCAGCCCGGCCTGAAAGAGGGGGGCATCGTCGACGATGAGAACAGTTGTCTTGCTCATGCGGGCTCGATCAGTCCCAGACGCCCATCGCGGCGCTGATACAGAACGCTGTGCTTGTCGTTGGCGGTGTTCATGAAAAAGAAGAAGTCGTGACCGAGCATTTCCATTTGCAGTGTTGCTTCCTCGATAGTCATCGGCTTCATGACGAATTGCTTGACCCGAAAGATCTCACCTTCGGTTTGGGACTCCGGGGTGGCGACCACCGACGGTTCCACTCTGCGATGCCCATCGATGATCTTCTCCTTCAGGCGCCGCAACCGTTTGGCCAGCCGATCGACGGCGTCGTCGAGCGCGGCCTCGAGTGTTGCCGCCGAAGCGACGATTCTGACCATCCGGCCGCCAAAGGCACCCGTGATCTCCAGGCGGTATCTGTCGTCACTCCGCCGGGGATTCCGTTCTTCACCAACTTCGACGTCAACGATCCCGGCGGGCTCGAACACCTTGGCTCCGCGAGCCACCTTGTCGGATACGGAGCGTCTGAACTGCTCGTCGAGCGCGGTGTTTCTCGCATGAAGCCGAACTTCCACTGGTCCTCCATCGGTGGTCTTGAGCGCCAGTGGCCATACCCACTCGCTCACCATGACACTAGTCACCGCGGCACAGCTGTCGCCGTCAGCCCGGACAGCTGCGGGACGCCCAACGCACTGACCGCGGCGTTGAATGTCGAGCCCGTGGTGATCACATCATCGATGACCACCGCTCCCGGTTCGACCGGCGATCGAACGCCGAACACCGGTCGGGACCTGCGCTCCCGGGACCGCCCGGCATGGTGGCTCGAAATCAGCGGTGCGACCAGCGCCGTGATCACAGGAAGGCCGCAGTGCCGTCCCAGAGTGGCGGCCAGTAACCGAGCAGGATCGACGCCGAACTTCACTCTCCTCGCAAGAACCCTGGGTATCGGGACCAGCGCAGTGGCATCTTCGGGCACAAGGCCTGCCATGACGGCGACGAGGACGTCTGCCGCCGGCCGGATTCCCTGATATTTGAGCAAGTGGACGATATCGCGGGCCGGACCCTCGTGCACGAACGCAGATCGGACCAAGATCGAACCTTCCACGACTCGCGGCGGCGCCGGTTTCAAGAGCCGCCGGCACCCCGGGCACAGGTAACCGGAGGTCACACATCGACAAGAGAGGCATAACACCCCTCGAAGCTATTCCCCCACTACGACAAGATCAGGTTCCGTGCCGCCACCCGGACAGATAGGCAACCTGGTCCTCGGTGAGCACCTCGAGGCCACCACCGAGTGCAGCCAGTTTGATCGCGGCCACCTGCCGGTCGATCTCGTCGGGAAGCGTGTAGATGGCGGGGGCCATGTTGCGCCCTTCCTTGGCGAGCCATTCGGCGGCCAGAGCTTGATTGGAGAAACTCATGTCCATGACGTCAGCGGGGTGGCCTTCGGCAGCACCGAGATTGACGAGCCTTCCCTCGGCGGCGAGGAGAATCCGGCGACCGTCGGCCATCTGATACTCGTCGAGGTTGGCACGGATCGGCTTCGTGGACACGGAGAGATCCCGCAATGCCACCAGGTCGAGTTCAACGTCGAAGTGGCCGGCATTGGCGACAATGGCGCCGTCCTTCATCGCTTCGAAGTGCTGGCCACGAAGCACATGCTTGTCACCGGTGACGGTTATGAAGATGTCTCCGACCCGGGCGGCGTCGTCGGCGGTCATCACCTGGTGGCCTTCGAGGGCGGCTTCGAGAGCCCTCACCGGATCGACCTCGACCACGATCGACTTGGCCCCGAGACCTCGGGCACGATCGGCGACACCGCGACCGCAATCGCCATAGCCGACGACGACCACCGATAGACCTGCGATCAGAACGTTGGAGGCGCGGATAATCCCGTCCATCGCCGACTGTCCCGTCCCGAACCTGTTGTCGAAGAGATGTTTCGTCCTCGAGTCGTTCACGGCAACCACCGGGAGCCGCAACGACCCCTCCTCGGCCATCGCCCTCAGCCGGATCACACCGGTCGTGGTCTCCTCGGTCGAACCGAGGGGCGAAAGTTCGGTGCGTTCGGTGTGCAGGAGGGTGGCCAGGTCGGCCCCGTCGTCCATGGTGATGTGCGGATCCATGTCGAGGATCGAATGGATGTGCGAGTAGTAACGATCCGAGTCCTCTCCGCGGACCGCAAACACGGGAATCCCCCCGGCGACGAGGGCCGCAGCGATGTCGTCCTGAGTTGAGAGAGGATTGGATGCGCACAGCGCCGGGATGGCTCCGCCGTCGCGCAACGCATACATCAGGTTTGCCGTTTCGGCTGTCACATGGAGACACGCGGCGATCCGCAGGCCTTCGAGCGGCTTCTCGGATCGAAACCGCTCACGCACGGTGTCGAGCACGGGCATTCGGCGACCCGCCCAGGTGAGACGGCGGTCACCCTCCTCCGACAGCGATGGCCGGGCAATGTCGTAGTCCATCAAAGTTCCTCTCTCAGTTTCTTCTTCAAATCCTCGATAGCAGCTACCGGAACGGCATCGACGCCGCCCGCATCCGCCAAAGCGACCGACATCATGTCACCGATCACCGTCAAGGTCATCATCCGCGCCAACGCGGAGTCCCCCTGGGACTCGACCTCACCCACCCAGTCGACAGCGCCACCGGTGACTTCGGAGGTCAGCCTGACTCGCTTGTCGATGGCCGGACCGTCATCGCGGTCGCGAAGCAC
>JBFJTO010000030.1:0-10035 GCA_041625295.1 Acidimicrobiia bacterium
AAAACCGGACACGAACTTGAACCCGTCGGCCATGTCCCTGAGGGGAGCCTTGAGGTCGAGTCGGGAGCGCGCCGCCCGCTCGGCAGGAAGATCCAGTATTGGAATCGCCACCGTGATCATGATGAGCCCCGAGATCAAAAAGGTCACGGCGTCAAAGGCGAAGGCAGCCGACACGCCGGGATGGCTGGTGAATCCGCCAAAGACGCGCATCCCGATCTCGGCGATCACGGCGAACAAGGCCGACCCAACCGGGGCCGTCCCATAGGCGCCGAGGAGATTCAGCCCGTTGGCCGCTGCCAGATGTTTCTGGGCGATCAACTGAGGAACAACCGACTCCCGGGCCGGCTGCCGGATCAGGCTGAGAACCTCGATCAGAAAGGTCAGCAGAAAGAGGTCCCGGAAGTTGCCGACCAAGACCAGACCCGCCACCAGAATGGCCCGACCGAAGTCGGCGACGATCATCGTGCGCTTGCGGTCCCAACGATCCGCGAGCACGCCCGCAACGATGCCGATCACCAACCCGGGAAGAATCCGGGCCACAAGCGGAACCAGGATGGCCAGACCCGAGTTCCTTCCACCACCGGAGATCTTCACCGCCAAAGAGAAGGTGGCGAAGAGGGTCACCCAGTCTCCGAGACTCGAGATCGAGTTCGCCCACCACAGGCGGGCAAACGGCCCCCGCCTGATCAAATCGCGACCTTTGATGCGCTCGAGTTCTGGCTCCACGCCGCGACGATACCGGCCCGGAAACGATCACCCTTCTCTGCGCCCCTACCTTGACATCGATCCTGCCTGACACGTAGCTTGCCCGTTCGTGCCCACAACACTCGTAATCGTCGAATCGCCCGCAAAGGCGAGAACCATCGCCCGCTTCCTGAAAGGCCGCACGTCTTCCGACGTGGTCGTCGAAGCTTCCATGGGACATGTCCGGGACCTTCCCCGCTCCGCATCCGAGATCCCCGCAAAGTACCGGGATCTCCCTTGGGCTCGTCTGGGCGTCGACTACGAACATGGATTCGAGCCCATCTACGTCGTGACCAAGGACCGCCGCAGCCAGGTCAAGAAACTCAAGGACCTGGTCGCGAAGTCGGAAGCCGTGTACCTGGCGACAGACGAGGACAGAGAAGGCGAATCGATTGCCTGGCATCTCGCCGAAGTGCTGAAACCAAAGGTCCCGGTCCACCGCATGGTCTTTCACGAGATCACCGAGTCGGCCATCCGGGAGGCTTTCGACAACCCGAGGGCGATCGACGAGCGTCTCGTAGACGCCCAGGAAGCCCGCCGGATTCTCGACCGTCTATATGGATACGAGGTTTCCCCGGTGTTGTGGAAGAAGGTCTCCCAGGGACTTTCGGCGGGAAGGGTCCAGTCGGTCGCCGTGCGCATCGTCGTGGAGCGGGAGAGGGAACGTCTCGCCTTCCACTCCGCGGGTTACTGGGACATCGGAGCCACCTTCGAACATGCAGGAACCGAGTTCCCTGGCACGCTGAACACCTTGGACGGCAAGCGGGTCGCTACGGGACGCGATTTCGACTCCAACGGCCTCCTGACAACCGAAGCGGTGGCTCTCGACGAGAAAGAAGCCACCGACCTCGCCGGCGCACTCGCTGGAAGGCCGTTCGAGGTGACGGCGGCCGACACCAAGCCTTATCGGCGCAGCCCCTACGCGCCTTTCCGCACCTCCACGCTTCAGCAGGAGGCGGGCCGAAAGCTCCGGTTCACATCGAAGCGGACGATGTCGGTAGCCCAGCGTCTATATGAAAACGGCTACATCACCTACATGCGCACCGATTCGGTCACCCTGTCGGCGTCGGCAGTCGCCGCCGCCCGGACCGAGATCGCTCGACTCTTCGGCCAGGCATATCTGCCCAAGAGCCCCCGGGTCTACACGAACAAAGTGAAGAACGCCCAGGAAGCCCACGAGGCCATCCGTCCGGCAGGTGAGCACTGGAAGACACCCGCCCAGGTGGCCGTGGAGCTACCCGGTGACGGGGCGGCTCTGTACGAGCTGATCTGGAAGAGGACGATGGCGTCGCAGATGCCCGACGCAACCGGTGAAACCGTGTCGGTTCGAATAGGTGCCACCACAGCAGCGGGCATCTCCACCGAGTTCGGATCGTCGGGGCGCGTGATCGCATTCCCCGGGTTTCTGGCCGCCTACGTCGAGTCACGGGACGACGACGAGGACGAAACGTCAGAGCGGATCCTGCCTCCGCTCGCGATCGGAGACGGCGTGGAGGTGAATGCGCTCCTCGCATCCGGGCATGAGACAAAGCCTCCGGCCAGATTCACCGAGGCGTCGCTCGTCAAGAAACTCGAGGAACTCGGTGTTGGCCGACCTTCGACATACGCATCCATCCTGACCACGATTCAGGATCGTGGATACGTCTCGAAACGCGGCTCCGCGCTGGTGCCGTCCTTCACCGCCTTCGCGGTGGTCCGACTTCTCGAGGACAACTTCCCTGACCTCGTCAGTTATGCCTTCACCGCTCACATGGAAGACGACCTTGACAGCATCTCCACCGGTGATCAGGAGCGAATTCCCTGGCTGGAAGGTTTCTACCTTGGTGAGAATGGCCTCAGGCAGGCGGTCTCCGAACGTCTAGGTGCCATCGACGCCCGGGCGGTCAACTCGATACCTCTCGGCTCGGATGCCTCCGGCAACGAGATTGTGGTCCGGGTCGGGCGTTTTGGGCCATACCTCGAACGGGGTACCGATCGCGCTTCGCTTCCCGATGGCCTCGCACCCGACGAACTCACAATCGAACACGCGGTCGGGCTTCTCGAGCAATCCGGCGACGACCAGATCCTGGGCACCGATCCTGCGACCAAACAAGAGGTGACCCTCCGAACCGGGCGCTTCGGACCGTACGTCCAGCTTGGTGAGCAAGTCGAGGGAACCAAACCGAAACGGGCCTCCCTGTTCAAGAGCATGAGCCCCGAGACCATGACCATCGAAGATGCTCTTCGACTGCTGTCGCTGCCACGGACGATCGGTGTAGACGAGGCCGGTGTCGAGATCACCGCCCTGAGCGGACGCTACGGGCCGTACATACAGCGGGGCGAAGATCGACGATCTCTCGCCTCAGAGGATCAGCTTTTCTCGATGACGGTAGAGGAGGCGTTGGCGCTTCTCGCCGAGCCACCGAGACGCCGGGGGCAATCCAAGGCGAGCGAACCACTCAATGAGCTCGGGGCCGACCCGGCTTCCGGCAAGGTCGTCACTGTACGGACCGGTCGCTACGGGCCCTATGTCACCGACGGCGACGTCAATGCCTCACTCCGGAAGGGCGACGACCCTGGCACGATCACCCTCACCCGGGCAGCCGAGCTACTTGCCGCGAGACGCGAGCGCCTCGGCAAGTAGCTCAGAGGACGGTGGCCGCCATCTCGGAGAGCGGACTCCTGATCGACTTCTCAAGTATGACGTGCCCGAACAGCGGGGATCCACGGAACTTCTCGATCAAGGCCGCCATACCCCCGTACGGGGAGATGTAGGGGTTGTCCACCTGGGTCAGATCACCGCAGAAGACCACCTTTGAGTCCTTGGACATCCTCGTCAGGATCACCTTCAAAGTGGGAAGTTCCAGGTTCTGAGCCTCGTCGATGATGACGAACTCGCCTGTGATCGAGCGTCCCCTCAAGTAGGTGACCGATGCCATTTCCAATTCACCCCTCAAGGTGAGTTCCTCGATCGCAGCTCGCGCCGCATCCGGACCCGAGTCTGCGAACAGTGCGTGGAGGTTGTCGTGGACGGCAGCCATCCACGGTGCCAGCTTCTCCGATAGATCACCGGGCAGGAACCCGACCTCCTGGCGTCCCACTGCCACCAGCGGGCGATAGACGGAGACCTTGCGATAGCGCCGAGTCTCCAGGACCTGCTCGAGGGCCGAAGCCAATGCGAGAAAGGTCTTGCCGGACCCGGCCGTGCCCATGATCGAGACGGCGGGAATGTCGGGATCGAGAAGGTGATGAAGAGCCACCGTTTGACGCAGGTTCTTTGGTTCGACCCCAAACGCTCTCGGGTGCGACCCGACCCGCTCGACCACCACCGCAGGCTCAGACTCGATGACCCGGGCGATAGCCGACCGGGAAACGCCTGATCTCATCACCACGAACTCGTTGGTCAACGCATCCACTCCTTCGAGAACCAGCTTGGGTTCGGAGAACAGCGCGTCGATCGTTTCGCCGGCCACCTGGGCCTCGACGATTCCGGTGGCTATCCGATCGACCTTGGCCGTGTCCGCCCGGTAGTCCTGAACTTCGACGCCGATCTGAGCGCCCTTTATCCGAAGCGATGCGTCCTTGGTGACCAGTACTGGATCATCGCCGACATCGGTCATGGTCAAGCATGTCGCCAGCAGCCTGTGGTCTGCTGTCGATGGGTCCAGGAAGTGTGGCAACCGTTCCGAGTGAATCCCGTTGAGCTCGATTCGAAGCGTTCCACCGGAGGGAAGCGCAACCGGTTCCTTGAGCCCGTTGAGTTGCGATGCCCCCAGGCTCTCGAGCAGCTTTATGGCCATTCTGGCGTTGGCGCCCACCTCGTCGGGACGGGTCTTGAGACGATCCAACTCCTCGATGACCACCAGAGGAAGCACGACATCGTGCTCATCGAATCGGTAGAGCGAGTTCGGATCGGCGATCAGGACGCACGTGTCCAGAACGAATGTGCGAACCACCAGTTACGGCTCCCTGTTGACAGCGTGCAACAGGATCGCCACTCAGGGAGCGGATTCCAAGGACCCTTTGGAGAACACGGACACGAACTGAGGGCTCTTCAAGAGGTTGAACTCGGAATGGATCTCGACGAGCCCAACGCTCTCGGCCAAACGCCGCACTTTCGCCGGCCACAGCCAATGACAGTGCACCTCTCGAGCCTTGAATGGGTTCCGGTACAAGATCACCGCCGTCGGCACCGCCCATATCCCTTGCACGGGCTCGGCCGGATAGATGAACAGGGCCACTCCCCCCGGTATCAGAACCCGCGCCACCTCCGATAGAGCTCCTTCGATGTCGGGCACGTGCTCTATGGCGTGTACCGAAACAACCTTGTCGAACGATCCTTCTTCGAATTCAAGGGCCTCGGCTCGCATCACGAGAATGGCGTCGGTGACGGCGACGTCGGGTGCGTGCGGGTTGGCATCGATCCCGACAGCGTCGGCACCGAGGTCCCGGAGGTGCTTGGTCAGATGACCCCTGCCCGCTCCCACCTCGAGGATGCGATCTCCCGGTTGGGGATCGATGAGACGGACGATGGTCTTGAGATGACGGGGATCCCAGCGGTTGAGGAGCACATACCGCTTCGAGTCGTAGGTCATGGCTTGCCAACCGAGTAATCGGCCAGCATCGGTCCGCGGTCGGTCACCACGACGTGCGTGACCCTCGCGTTTGCCGACGTTTCCAGGGACCTCGATATGTCGAACCCTCGTCCGGCGATCACCGCCGCCAAGGCGAGAATCGAACCTCCGTGGGTGACGGCGATCACGCGTTTGTGCGGAGGGACCACTGCATCTCGTAGAAACCGCATCATCCTCTCCTGCACCTGTCCGAAAGACTCACCGGTTCCGCCGCGAGGAAGATCCTCTCCCCGAGTCCAGATCCTGACGGCATCATTCTCTTTTCTCATCTCCTCGTAGCCAAGGCCTTCCCATTCTCCAAACGCCATCTCGGCGAGGTCATCATCCATCTCCACCGGACCACCGGCAGCCAGGATGGACGCAGTCTCGGCTGCCCTGTCCAGAGGGGAGGAGTAGACCGAATCGACGCTTCCGTACCACTCCGCAAGAAGACGTGCCTGGTTGACGCCTTCGTCGGTGAGTCCTCGACCTGAGCGGCCCTGCACCTTGCGCTCCTGGTTCGCCATGGTGACCCCGTGACGGACGAAACCGACCACGCGAGCACCCTCCGCCTTTTGCGCGGCCAGGAAACCCGACTCGAGCCCGAGGTGCCCGGAATCGTTGAAGACCGACAAACGGAGCCGCGATGGACGGCCTTCGAAAACCGTCATCGATGTGTTGGAGGCGATCGGAACCGCCCTGCGCCCTTCGGGACGGCCCAGGGCCCGGCCCACACAGGCATCGATGACACCACCATGCGTGAATACCAGCGCCGAGCCATCACCAACCTCGGCACAAAGAGCGTCGAACGCCTCGAGCACCCTGGCCTCGAAGCCGACCAGAGTCTCACCGGTACCCCCGAATGGAACCGCCTCACCGCTGTATATCGCTCGCAGGTCGTCGCCGTGTTGTTCGCGAACCTCGTCGAAAGTCAGGCCATCCCAGCTTCCGAGATCCGTCTCCCGAAACGAAGCGTCCGGCTCGGCCTGGAAACCCGCCAGCATCGCCGTCTCCGATGCGCGGGCGAGATCGGAGGTGATGACGCGGTCGAACCGGCGCCCATGCAACCTCGCGCCCAGCGCTCTTGCCTGCGAACTTCCAGTCGAACTCAGTGACGCGTTGCCGTGCCCCTGCCAAAGCTGAGCGACATTCGCATCAGACTCTCCGTGACGAACCAGCGTTATCCGAGTCACGCGAGTCCGGCTGCGACACCGTCTCCAAGTTCCGCAAACAGGGTGGCCCCGGAGCCGATCGCGGTCATCCGATAAACGCGGATGCGAAGATCAACGACACGATCGTCATGACCTTGATGACGATGTTCATTGCGGGACCCGAGGTGTCCTTGAACGGGTCGCCAACCGTGTCGCCAATCACTGCAGCCTTGTGCTCGGGCGAGCCCTTCCCGCCGAAGGCACCCGATTCGATGAACTTCTTTGCGTTGTCCCATGCTCCACCGGCATTGGCCATGAAGATCGCCAGAAGGAAGCCGGTCACCAATGCCCCGGCCAGGAAACCACCAAGCATCTCCACGTCGTAGAACCCGATCAGCAAGGGCAGGATCACCGCCAGCGCGCCGGGGAGGACCATCTCCCTGAGGGCCGCCTGCGTGGCGATGTCCACACAGGTTGCGTACTCGGCCTTGACGCCCTCCACGCCGTCGCGAAGGCCGATGATCTCGCGGAACTGGCGACGTACCTCATCGATCATCTTGCCGGCGGTGCGACCCACGGCGTTCATCGTCAGGGCTGCGAACAGGAACGGGAAAGCCGCGCCCAGGAACAAACCGACGGTGGTCTGGGCTTTGGCGAGATCGATGGACTCCAGGCCAACCGCCTTGATGAAGGCCGAGAACAGCGCCAGCGCCGTGACCGCGGCCGAAGCGATCGCAAACCCCTTGGCAACAGCCGCCGTGGTGTTCCCGAGCGAGTCGAGAGCGTCTGTCGACTCCCGAACCGACGCGGGGAGATGAGCCATCTCTGCAATGCCACCGGCATTGTCGGCTATGGGGCCGTATGCGTCTACGGAGATGGTTATGCCCAGTGTGGCCAGAACGCCGATGGCGGCAATGGCGATTCCATAAACCCCTCCGCCGGCGACGTCGCCAAAGGCCCACTCACCGGCGAAGAACGCACCCATGATCCCCGCGGCCACCACCGCTACAGAGAAGGCGGCGGAGCGCATTCCCTCGGCGATACCGGTGATTATCACCGTGGCCGGTCCGGTCTGTGACTGGCGTGCGATCTCCTTGACGGTCTTGTAGTCGTCCGACGTGAACCACTCTGAGATCTTCCCGACCATCCAGCCCACGACCAGACCGACAACGACCGCCAGCCAGAGTCCGACCGGATTGGCCATCTCTGTGGAGCCGAACACCCAGTAGACGAGACCGAGCACGCCGACGCCTGTCGCAAGGAGAGAGAAGTTCGTGCCTCTGTGCAATCCGGCTGCCAGATGCTCCTCGTCCTTGGCCTTGACCAGGAACGAGCCGATGATCGACGCAAACATCCCGGCCGCCGCCACGGCGAGTGGGAAGATGATTGTCTCGGCCTGGAACGACAAGCCTCCGAAGACGATGGCCGCAAAGACAATCGGGGCCACAAGAGCACCGACGTAGGACTCGAACAGGTCGGCACCCATGCCGGCTACATCCCCCACGTTGTCGCCGACGTTGTCGGCGATCACGGCCGGGTTACGAGGATCATCCTCGGGAATGCCGGCCTCGACCTTCCCGACCAGATCGGCGCCCACGTCCGCGGCTTTGGTGTATATGCCACCCCCGACACGGGCGAACAGTGCGATCGATGATCCACCCAGACCAATGGCAGTGACGATGTCGGCCCAGGACGGATCATGGAGGATCTTGTTGAAGACGAGGAATCCCAGCCCGACTCCGAGAAGACCGAACCCGGCCACCGTGAAGCCCATTACTGCTCCGCCTCTGAACGCCAGCGGCAAAGCCTTGACGATGCCACCCGTGCGGGCAGCCTCGGTGGTGCGTGAGTTGGCGGCGGTGGCAATCCTCATTCCCACGAACCCTGCGCCACCCGAGAGAAGCGCGCCGAACACGTAGGCGATGGCGCCCCACGGTCTGCCCCAGTCGAGGAAGACCGCTATGAGTGTGGCCATGAACACGACAAACACCGCCACCCAGGTGTACTCACGGCGAATGAACGCCATGGCACCCTCGCGGATCGCAGTGGACAGTTCGACCATGCGTTCGTTACCGCGGTCGGCAGCCAGAACCAAGCGGGTATAGACCGCGGCAAGCGCCAGGGCGGCAACGCCGGCGATGAGCGCGATCACAAGGACGGTGTTCAGCATTTGGTTGAATCTCCAAGAACGGTGGCCCGAGAGTATATGCGGGAGAAAGGGCCCAAAGGCCCGGGGGTTAGAACAGATAGTCTCGTCTGGTCCTATGGCGGCGCCGTAGAGAGAACAGGACCAGCAACAGAACCACCGGAACACCCAACAGCGATGGAAACACCCTGAGCGTCGCCATCACACGGTCCCAGGTACCCACCTCGAGCGTGACCGGCGGCCCAAACCGCTGTTCGAGGATGACCGAGAGAGCCACGTCGAGGGTCTCGACCGTGCCATGTACCGGGCCCGACCAGGCGCCTGCAGGCGCCGCGAAGTCGTATTCGACGGTCCCCGATTCCCGGTAGCGCGCCGCCGGACAACCGTCGTTCTTCGTGCTGGAGGTGCGCCATCTGTCAACGGTCACTGCGCCCCACACCCTCGTCGTGGCGGACACGGACCGACCCCAGGGCAACGGGTTGGCTGCAACCGTGACCCGCTCGATGATCCCTGACACGGCCGGGTTGTTGGCAGCATCGAGGACCGAAGGCTCCAATGTCTCCTGGCAAGAAGCCGCCGCGGCCGAGAAAGGGGTCATCACCGCAAGAGCGATCATCAGCGCCGCGAGCCGGACCATTCGAGAAACTCCTTTCTCGCCATGGTGTTGACCACCGAAGACGCCGGGGCCCACCCCCGCTGTGCATGGAGCACGCCGTACTCCATCCGATCCAGCTCAGACGTGTGATGCGAGTCGGTCGAGATAACCAGATTCACGCCCGCAGAGACAGCCCGGCGAACCACATCCGCAGAGGCGTCCAGCCTCTGCAGCGCCCCGTTGATCTCCAGGGCCACGCCGGTTATCGCCAGAGCCTCGAGTACGGCATCCACGTCGACCTCGATGCCGGGACGTCTCCCCAGATACCTGCCGGTGAGGTGACCGATGGCATTGACATACGGATCGGAGATCGCCTTGATCAGGCGCTCGGTCTGGCTAGCCGCGGGAAGATCGAAATGAGAGTGGACCGAGGCGACACACCACTGGAACCGGGATCTGAATTCGGGGTCGTAGTCCAGAGAACCATCCGGTCCGATGTTCAGTTCGCACCCAAAGAGAAGCTCGATCTCCGGATGCCGATCGTTGATTTCCCGTATTGCCACGGCATGTTCGGCCATCTGTGGGGCCGACGAGCCATTGATGCTGAGATTCTCGCCGTGGTCGGTGATCGCGAGGTACTCGTAGCCGGCATTCACAGCCGCCCCGACCATTTCCTCGAGACTGGATCGACCGTCGCCAGACCGATCCGTGTGGAAGTGGAGGTCCCCCTTTATGTCCTGGCGGGTGACCAGCCTCGGTAGAGAACCCGTCGCAGCGGCCTCTATCTCCCCAGTGTTCTCGCGCAAA
>JBFJTO010000031.1:0-9841 GCA_041625295.1 Acidimicrobiia bacterium
GAAACAAGACCGAGATCGCTTGAAACAGCCAGGCGATCCGGTTCCCCGGCTGCTTGGAGCTGATGATCGCTCCAAAAGCGGCCATCAGAACAATCACCAATGCTGCGACCGGAGCAAGCAGAGCGTCGACGGAACTACTGCTGATCTCGCCGAAGATCAGAGCCACCGCGGCTGCCGTCGCGAGCAGCCCGGTCCAAAGCCACGGGAGCTTCCGCGAGGCTGTAGCTTTGCCGGGTGAACCGTATCGGCATCGGATTGGCGACGCTCGCCGTCGTGGGCTTGGGATTGTGGGCGTGGTCCACCGGCCGCATAGGCCTGGCTGGAGCGGCTCTTCGAGTCGGCGTCGTCCTGAGTGCGGTGTTCGTCGCCTGGCCGGCCGTGACCGATGTGCGCTCGAGGAATTGGTGGTGGCTCGCCACTGCCATCGCCTTGGTGGCCTGGCGCCCAAAAGCTGCCTGGCTGGTGATTCCCGTTCTCATCTTCGTGACGACCAGACGTCGACCTGAGAGGTAGGTTTTCGTCAATGCACGTGTGCCCGCTGTTCGTATTCGATCCATCGCCATTCGCAACCGTCGATGAGGTGGACGCCTCGATGCACGGATTCCTGTCGCTGGCCGCGGCCATCGACGAGCGGCAGGTACCCGCAGCGATCCACATCTCAGCCCGGCTGATGAAGGCGCTCGTTGAGAACCACATCGAACCGGAACTGCCATCCGTCGAGTGGGTGAGGACCGGGTGGGCGGGGCCCGACCTGGCGTCGCTACCCGACCGCCTGGTCGGAATTGCGCTCGGAAGTGAGGCCGAGGCGATGCGCCACCTCGGACTCGAACCCGGATCGCTGTGGTTGCGCGGGTCGTGGGACAGGCGCATACCCCATGTCGTTTCGGGTGCGGGGATCGACTGCCTGCTCGTCCATGCCGATGTCCTTGGCGACGGCCAACCGGGAGTCGTCGCCTTTCTCGACAGCATCCTGCCGGTGATTCCCGTCCTTGGACACATGCCTGATCCCTCGACAGGCGATGGACTGGCGCTCTTCCTGGCCTCGGGGACCGACCACCGTTCTGTACTCGAAGAAGTGTCGAAGACATCTCACGGGCGAATTCTCACCCCCGGCGCCTACCTGAAGGGGCACCAACCGAGGGGACGCTTCTCACCACCCGCGGAATCGGCGATCGAGGATCGCGAGTCGGGTCGGTTGCGGCGCAAGATGATCCGTCTGGCCACGAGGCTTCCCGACAAACTCCCGGCCCGGGCGGCAGAGGCGCTCCTCGATGGCTGCCATGCCCCTTCCCATGTACGCGGAGCCGATATCACGTTGCTGCGCGGGGCCCACGAAGCCCTGGTCAGGGCGCGCGCTGCGATCGACGCGGACCGCCACCGCGGAGATGACTGGACCCGGGTTTCCCGGGTCGACTGGGATGCCGACGGCGACGCCGAGTTGCAGATCGAGCTCGCCTCGATGTCGGTCGTCATCGACCCCGAGAGAGGGGGCGAGATTCTCGTTTTCGATGACAAAGCCCGGACCTGGGTGGTCAACCTTCTCGACGCCCACACCGGCGGCGCCATCTGCAGGTTCGAAACTCGGGACGGAGAACAGATCGAATCGGCCCTCACCGTGCAGACAATCGAGGAGACCAAGGGCGCCGTGTCGGCAAGCATGAACGGGAGAATCGGCGACGGAGTCCTGACCTGCCGGGTTGCCATCTCCGCTGGCAAGCTCGTGACCGGTTTTGACGTGGAAAGGGTGCCTCCGGGAAGGATCGGGCTGGAGATGGCTGTGGCTCTGGGAGAGTCGAAAACCCGGGTGGACGGCTCCGAATGGGCTCCAGTAGCCGGAGACGTCCAACTCACCGGTCACAGGTTTCGCTTCGCAGGAACCAGCCATCAGATCCTGATCACATCGATTACGCCAGCTGAGTGCTTCGTGACCGCCTCCCCGGGCGGAATCACCGTGTGGATCAACTGGGTGGTAGAAGGATCCGCCAGCCACGAGGTCTCGGTCGATCTGAACGCCTAGCGAACGAGTATTTCCTGCAGGGTCCGGTGGACCAGGTCCAGGTCCTCGAGGGCAATGCTCTCCTCGGGCTTGTGGGCGACAAATGTCTCACCGGGCCCGTAGTTCACCGCGGGAATCCCGTATGCACCGAGCCGGGCAACGTCGGTCCACCCTTGCTTCGGGGCGAATCCGCCCGCGCCGGCCGACTCCAGCGCTTCCAGGAAGGGGTGAGATGTGTCCACAGGTCCGGATGGAGCGGAGTCGGTCACCTCGATGACATCGGCTCCGGCGCACAACTCCGTTATGTAGGCGACGGCATCTTCGACACTGCGGCCGGGAGCAAACCGGTAATTGACGTTGAGCACGAACTCACCAGGGATCACGTTGTTGGCGATGCCACCGCTGGCGCGCGTGATGGAGACGACCTCCTTGTACTCGAGGCCGGCGATCTCAACGGTCTTTGGGGCCACGGACGAGACACGCTCGATCCACGGCGTCGCCTTGGTTATCGCGTTCACGCCCCACCACGGTCTGGCCGAGTGGGCCGCCTTGCCCAGGAATGTGACTTCGACGTTGACCACCCCGTTGCAGCCGAGCTGGATCTGCCCATCCGACGGCTCCATGACCACTGCGAACTCGGCGTCCTGCAGCCAGTCGAGTCGGTTGAGGATCGGTTCCAGCGCGTTGCCCTCCGACGGACCTTCCTCTCCCTCGTAGAAGATTCCGACGACGTCGTACGAACTTATCCGAACCAGAGGATCCTCGAGGAGATGGATCATCACCGCCACACCACCCTTCATGTCGGCGGATCCAAGACCGTGAAGCCGGCCGCCTTCGATTCTGGCGGCCCCCTGGCCCTGGTTGGGGACGGTATCGATGTGCCCGACGAGAAGGATCATCGGTCGACCGGTCGATTCTCCGACCACCAGCGAATTGGCAACCCTTCTCACCGCGGATTCGCCTCTGACCCTCATCATCCTCGTGGCCAGAGCCGTGCACAGCCGACCCTCGAATCCTGTCGTGGAGGGGATATCGACGAGCCAGGCCAGGGTCTCTTCCAGTGTCAAAGCTGAACCTCGAGTTCGCGTAGATATTCGTTGAGCGCCAGGCGCTGGTCGTGGCGGGCCGATCGGTGGCCGATTATCAGCGCACACTGGAGTTCGTATGTGCCCGCTGGGAACTGTTTTGGTCTGGTGCCGGGAACCACAACCGACCCCGCCGGCACCCGGCCGCGATACTCGACAGGTTCGGGGCCGGTGACGTCGATCACAGGAGTGGATGCCGTGATGGTCGTGTTGGCGCCCAGAATCGACCCGGTTTCGACGATCGTTCCCTCCACGACGATGCTGCGACTCCCGATGAAAGCACCGTCTTCGATGATCACCGGTGCCGCATTGGGGGGCTCGAGGACTCCCCCGATTCCCACACCACCGGAGAGATGAACGTTCTTGCCGATCTGAGCACATGACCCGACGGTCGCCCAGGTGTCGACCATCGACCCCGCGCCGACATAGGCGCCGATGTTCACGTAGCCAGGCATCACGATCACGCCCGGCTCGCAGTGCGCCCCGTAACGGACCGTGCCAGGGGGAACGACGCGAACTCCTTGCGCGGCGAGTCCGGACTTCACAGGAATCTTGTCGTAGAACTCGAACGGGCCCACTTCGAAGGTCTGCATCTCCTGGAGGCGAAAGAAGAGAAGGATGGCTTGCTTGACCCACACGTTGACGACCCAACCCGTATCGCCCTTCTCGGCAACCCTGAGTTCGCCTCGGTCGAGCATGGCCACGGTTCGCTCCACAGCCGTTCGGGACTCCTCGAGCGGGATGGACCCGTCGAAAGCCGCCTGGATCAACTCGGCTTCAAGCACTTGATCACCGCCTCAACAGCCCTTCCACACTCACCTACCGTTGGCACCAGAGCCAAGCGTAGAAAACCCTCGCCGCCGGTGCCGAACGCGCGTCCTGGAGAGACCACCACACCGGAGTCGAGAAGCCGGGCGGTTGCTTCGAGATCGTCATCGACGGCCACCCACATGTACAGGCCTGCCTTCGAGGCCACGGTTTCGAGGCCTGCGGCATCGAAGGCCCTCCGGAGAACCCGCCGTTTTTCCGAGAAGATCGACCGGCGTTCGGAAGCATGCGCATCATCACTCCAGGCCGCGGCGGCGGCTGTCTGCGTGAACTCTGGAGGAGCGGTCCCCGTCGAGGTCCGCAGCGACACCAGTGCCGCGATCGCCGCGGCGTCACCCACAACCGCAGCCGACCTGTACCCGGTCATTCCCGAGCGCTTGGACAGACTCAGATATGAGAGCGCGCCGCTCAGGTCAGGTCCGGCGAACTCGAGAACACTCCGGGGTGGATCATCCTCGTAGAGATCCATGTAGCACTCGTCAGCGCACAGAAGGGCACCGTGCTCTCGAGTCCGAGCCAGCATCGCGTCGATATCGGCATCCGCCATGACCGACCCGGTCGGGTTGTGCGGAGAACACGTCCACACGATGGCGGTTCTCGGCCACACTTCAGCTGGCACCATGTCAGCCCGAAAGACGAAGTCGGGGCCAAGTCGCACAGCGTGGGCGACTGCCCCCGCCATCACGGCTCCCCGCTCGTAGATGGGGTATCCCGGCGACGCCCACACCACAGCATCGCCGCCCTCCCTGTCGACGAAAGCCAGCGGCGTCGAGAAGATCGCCTCCTTCGAACCAGTGGTGGGAAGAACCTGCGTTTCAGGATCGACATCGACGGCGAAACGCCGCTTCACATATCCGGCTATGGCGCGTCGTAACTCCGGAAGGCCCTTCGTGGTCGGGTATTGAGAGACTTCTGGGATGGCCCGAATCATCGCTTCCCGAATGAAAGACGGCGTGGCCTCGCGGGGATCACCGATCGAGAAGTCGACCAGTTCCTCTCCCCGGGACCGCATTTCCCGCACCCGGTCCTGAATCGCTGCGATCGGGTGGGCACCGAGACCGGCGAGGGCGGGATTGATACGCACGGCGCCACGGTAGCGATGGCATTCCGCTGTTCCAGTCAAGCGGGACAGTCCGTACAATCTCTCGAACCCGTGAAATACCGCTGGATCTATCTCGGGCTGGGCGCACTCGCTCTGGCCGTGGTGGTCGTGGGCATCGCCATGTCCCGCGGCGGTGAGCCGAACCCGCTTCCTGGCCCGATCGAATCTGTCTTTCCGAGACCGAACGACACCGTCATTCAACAGGTGGGCATAGAAGTGGACCTCGCGACCGGGTATGAGGCCGACATCTACGTGGACGGGTTCCTGGTGCCCTCGACCGAGGTCCGCGTTGTCCCGGGAACCGGCGTCTACCACTGGGCTCCGTCACCGACCTCGGTGTACATGTCCGCGTGGGTTCCGGGAGATCATCGAGTCCGTGTCGTGTGGCGGAATAGCGTTGGCGTGGCCGAAGCCGGAGAGTTCAGCTGGGTGTTTCGGGTGCAATGATCCCGTCGGGACCGTTCTCGATGAGGCGAACGAAATCCGCCTCATCGATCACGGTCACACCCAACTCCCTGGCCCGAGCAACCTTGGCCCCACCAGGGCTGTCACCGACGATCAGCGCCCGGGTATTCCCCGACACCGATCCGGCCGCCTTGCCACCCCTCGACTCGATGGCGGCTTTGGCCTCTTCCCGTGAGAACCCCGCGAGCGTGCCGGTCACCACCATGGTCATACCGGACAGGATTTGGCTCACGGCCTCCTCTTCGGGGTCGGCCAACCGCACACCGGCCGACGCGAGTTTGGCTACCAGAGCCTGGTTGTCGGGGTCGGCGGCCCACTCGCGGACGCTTCTGGCGATCACCGGCCCGATCCCCTCGATTTCCGCTATCTGATCTTCGCCGGCCTCGAGGATGGCTTGCATCGATCGGAAGCGACGTGCCAGGGTTCGCGCCACCGTGCCTCCGACGTGGCGGATCCCCAGGGCGGTGAGCAGGCTCGCCAAAGGCCGGTCACGGGCCGCCTGGATTCCGGTAGCGAGGTTGGCCGCAGACACGTCGCCCCATCCCTCCCAATCGGCGAGACGCTCCACGTCCATCAGAAAGATATCTGCGGGATCGGCGATTATGTCCGCACCGATGAGAGCGTCGATGGTGCGGTAGCCAAGACCCTCTATGTCCATCCCGCTCCTGCCCGCAAAGTGCGCCAGCCATTCACGGAATCGGCTTGGGCACTTCAAGCCGCCGGTGCACCGTGCGTCCTTCTCGTCATCGGGCTTCACGATCGGGTTGCCGCAGAACGGACACGTCGATGGCATGGTCCATGGCCGCTCGGCGCCTGTTCGCAGCGCCACCACCGGCCCGACAACCTCCGGAATGACGTCGCCGGCACGCCTCACCGTCACCGTGTCTCCGATGCGAACGTCTTTCCGGCGCACCTCGGCCTCGTTGTGGAGGGTCGCCATGCCCACATTTGCGCCGCCCACGAACACCGGCTCGAGAACCGCGAACGGGGTTGCCCGGCCGGTCCGTCCCACGTTGATGAGGATGTCCCTGAGCAAAGTGGTGCGTTCTTCGGGTGCAAACTTGAAAGCAATCGCCCACCTGGGTGCCCGCGCAGTGAAGCCCAGCTCTGTTTGCGACTGCAGGGAGTCGACCTTGACGACGACGCCATCGGTCTGATACTCCCGATCGTGCCGATCCCGTTCGGCAAGTCGCACGTACTCCTTGACGGCGTCGAGATGGGGAACCGCTCTGATCAACGGGTTGACGCGCAAACCCAGGTCACTGAGGTACTCGAGCTCCTGCGAGTGGGTCGAGAAGTTCGGGCCGCCTTCGAGCACACCAACCTGATAGACCCAGATCGACAGGGAGCGGGCCGCGGTGATGGCGGGGTCTTTCTGGCGCACGGACCCGGCCGCAGCATTGCGTGGGTTGGCGAACAAACGGTCACCCGTGGCCGCCTGGGAGGTATTGAGTTCCTCGAAAGCGGTGTAGGGCATGTAGACCTCGCCCCTGACTTCTATCAGACGGGGGACGTCTCCAAGCAGTTTCAGCGGTATGGCATCGATGGCCCGAACGTTGGCCGTGATGTCCTCCCCGGTCGTGCCATCCCCCCTCGTGGCCCCCCGCGCCAGAACGCCGTCCCGATATGTGAGCACAACTGCGAGACCGTCGATCTTCAGTTCGCATGCGTACCGGTCGGGAACAGAGCCGAGTTGGCGGACAAGCCGCTGCTCCCAGGCATCGAGATCTTCCTCCCGATCCGCGTTGTCGAGCGAAAAGAGCGGCCGAAGATGGGTGACCGGTGAGAAGATCGACGAGGGAGCCGCGCCGATCCTCTGTGTCGGAGAGTCTGCGGTGATCAGATCGGGTCGGGCGGCCTCGATCTCCTTCAACTCTTTGACCAGCGAGTCGTATTCGCCATCGGCGATCGTGGGATCGTCGAGAACGTAGTAGCGGCGAGCATGCTCGCGGATCAGTTCGCGAAGTTCCTCGACACGGCGCTCCATGCCGCACATGATGCCACCCGACGGATCCTCCGGCGTGCCCCCGAAATCCTCAGGCAGCCAGAGTCCCGGCGAAGACCTGCCAGGCCAGCAGCGACTTGGCGACGAGGCTCAGTGCGATGTATGCGGACTCACCGAACAGATAGTTCTCCCACCTGCCCACTCTTCGGTATTGAAGCCACATGTTCAGCGCAAAAACGTTGAAGAAGGCGAACAGCGAGAAGTAGATCGCGTACACGAATCCGGGTGGTTGGGCCGCCGACCCTGGCGTGAACAGATAGATACCGACCGCGATCCATGGGACCACGCCCACAGCGGACCCGAGCCAGAACGGTGTCAATGATCCACCGGGATGCTCGTACTTCTCTTGAACCACGCCAAAGAAGATCATCGCCGCGTTGGCTCCGAAGATCGCCACCAACGCCGAGGCGTCTGTGATCCCGGTCAAGGCGGCGATGAGGACCATCATCACCGAGGATGACAACGAGTATTCGACCCAGCGAAAGTTGTTTCTCTGCTTGGACAAACCCGCAACGTATCGATCACGAAACCAGGGTGTGACGACCAACCAGTGGAACACGGCCGAGATGAAGAGAAACCCGGCCACGCCGAGCGCAATCGAGAGATCGAAGATGCGGGTCGGCTGTTGGGCGAACGTGCCCGGAGGTCCTTCCAGATACGTTGCCCCGACCGGAACCGTGAAACCGTTGCCGATTGCAAGGATGGCAACACCCTGGGCGGCATGGAGAAGCCCCATCCAGGCGTTGTATCGCGACAGTTTTCTGATTTGTCCGGCTGAGGGCATACCCGACAATCTACATTGCAGTCACGCGGCATCGTCGGCCGGACTGCACAGATTCACCCCTACCCTGGCGTGGTGAGCATCGACACACTCCTGCTTCTGGCTCTCCCTGCCTCCGGCAAGTCTGAGCTACGCCGGTTTCTGGAGTCTCTTGGATCGGACAGATCCGAATACGGTCTAGGCCCCCTCGTGCAACTCGATGACTACCCGTACGTACATCTGATGCGGAGGATCTCCGAGGAGCAACGCAACCTCGGGATCGAACCCACGTTCTTCGAGTCGGACACCGCTTCGCTGTCGGACGCTCGCGACTGGGGAACGCTGATTCACCTCGTGAACGAGGACTATTCGAAACTCTCTTCCGGATGGGGCCCGATCCCCGACCCCGGGAGGTGGCTGCTCGAGCGGATCGGCCGGGCCCGCTCCGCAGCGGGCGCCGATTCACATCTCCACTCCGAACGCATCGTCGCGCGGATTCAGGCAGATGCGGCCGCATTCGCAGCCGATCACACCGGGATCCGCAAACGCCCCGGTGACACCGTGGTCATCGAGTTCGCCCGGGGTGGCCCGGATGGTTCGACGATGCCCATCGCAGAGCCCAAGGGTTATGCGTTCTCGCTCGGTCTGCTCTCGGAGGCCATCCTCGCCGGTGCCTCCATCCTCTATGTGTGGGTCACACCCGAGGAGAGCCGCAAGCGGAACCGTGAACGCGCTCACATCGATGGAGATGCCTCGATTCTCCACCACGGAGTCCCCGAGGAGGTCATGCTCAACGATTACGGGTGTGACGACATCTCGTGGCTGATCGACAGCTCGCCAGATTCAGGCTCCATCCGCGTGGATGGACATCGCATCCCCATCGCCCGTTTCGACAATCGCGTCGACAAGACCTCGTTCCTCCGCGACGACAACTGGCCACCCCACCGCGTCGCCACCCTCAGCGCAGAGCTTCTGCCTGCCTTCAGGGCTCTTCAGTCGAGGTAGCGGACAAATCGGTCCTCTTCGACCGAGAATCCCATCCGCTCCAGATATCGGCGATGGATGTCCGTCTGGGACATCGTCTCGATACGGGTCACACCCTTCCTCTTGAAAAAGGCCACGCCACGACCGTACAGCCAGCGCCCGAGCTTCATGTCCCGGTACGGTCGGATCACGTAGTCGAGCGCCACGGCGAAGGCACCATCCTTCACCCTGCCCACGAGGATTCCCGCAGGTACCGCATCGCGTAACAGCCACACCACGGAGTCTCCGGGCTCGACCCCCGTGAACTCGGGAACGATGCGTGCGATGTCGGCTTGGTAGAACCTCAGGAACTCCTCGACGAAGGCCGACTCGGGTTCGACCTCGAGGGCACGAAAGAGAGTCTCCGTACGCGCTGTTCGGGCCAGAAAAGTCATGTTCAGCACCACGATGGCAACGTTCGTGATGATGATCGGAATGGAATCGATCAAGAACCCGTAACCGACGAAGGTGATCGCCCCGGCGAGATTGAGGATTCTCAGCTTGAGAAGCGACGTCATCGCCAGCGAGATCACAACCAACGCCGACGCCAGGTAGCCGACCAGTTCGGCGGGAGAGA
>JBFJTO010000032.1:0-9774 GCA_041625295.1 Acidimicrobiia bacterium
GATCCCATCACGATGGCGACTTTGTGGCTCATCCCGCTGCGATGTCCCTTCTGAATTGCATGCCTGGCCAATGGATCGAGGCTGCCGCCCCGTAGGCGGTGCTCCGCGCCGCCTCCACCGTAGGACCGGTGCCAACCACGCTCAACACCCGCCCGCCCTTGGTGATCAGTTGCCCTTTGTCGTTTGTGGCCGTTCCGCCGTGAAAAACCAGTGCGGTCGACTCGGCCGCGGCGATGCCACTGATGCGATCCCCGACCTTGGGTGCCTCCGGGTAGCCACGGGATGCCAGAACCACGTTGACGGCGGCCATTGGATCCCATTGAGGTTCGACGCCGGAGAGGCGTCCGTTCACGGCTGCCTCGATCAGAGGCAGCAGACCCGAGCGCAATCGCGGCAAGACCGCCTGGGTCTCGGGATCACCAAGGCGAACATTGAATTCGATAACCGTTGGGCCGTCGTCGGTGAGGACCAGTCCGGCATATAGAAAGCCCTGGAATGGATGACCGTCGGACGCCATCTGAGCGAGTGTGGGTGCGATCACGGTGCGCTCAACCTCACCGACCAGTCCCACGGGCAGTGCCACCGGTGAGTACGAACCCATTCCCCCGGTGTTGGGCCCTCTGTCGTCTTCGAGAAGGCGCTTGTAGTCGCGGGCGGGATCGAGCGTGAGGCTGTGTTCTCCGTCACAGATCGCAAAGACACTGAGTTCGGGACCGCTGGCGTGGGCTTCGACCACTACTCTCGATCCAGCCTCATCGAATCCGCCTCCGAAGCAATGATCGACCCAGCGAACGGCTTCCGAACGGCTGTCGGTGACCAGGACTCCTTTGCCCGCCGCCAATCCGTCGGCTTTCACCACGAATGGCCCTTCGAGTTGCGCAAGGTGGCTCCGGGCCGCCTCGGGATCTTCGAAAGCCTCGTAGGACGGGGTGGGTACGCCGGCGCGCTTCATCACCTCCTTGGCGAAGGACTTGGACGATTCCAGCCGGGCCGCGTAACGGGTGGGACCGAACACCGGTATGCCCAGTCGGGTCAGCGCATCCGACAGCCCTGCGGCCAGTGGTGCTTCGGGGCCGACAACGACGAGGTCGATCTTGTGGATGCGAGCGAGGGCGGCGACGGCACCGACATCTGTGGGCCCTACACCCTCGATCATCGGGCCGAGCCCTGCCAGTCCGGGATTGCCGGGAAGGGAAAGGAGTTCAGAGACGCTCCCATCTTTCGTGAGAGACCATCCGATGGCATGTTCCCTTGCTCCCGAGCCGACCAGGAGGATCTTCATCTTCGGGTGATGAGCTGGCTTCGTTCGGGTCCCACCGAGATCCACCCCACTGGCACGCCGGTGCTCTCCTCGATGAATTCGATGTAATTCCTGGCCTCGATGGGAAGGTCACCCCAACTGCGACATCCGGTGATGTCGGTCTTCCAGCCGGGGAGTTCTTCGTACACGGGCACACATTCGTAGAGCACGCGCTGCTGGCGCGGGAACTCGTCGTACTCCTCTCCGAGCGATGTGTAGCCGACGGCGACTTTGAGCGTGTCGAAGGCAGAGAGGATGTCGATCTTCGTGATGAAGAGGTCGGTGAGGCTGTTGATGCGGGAGGCGTATCGAAGAGCAACGAGGTCGAGCCACCCGCAGCGCCGGCGCCGGCCGGTGACCGTCCCGTATTCACCCCCCAGTTCGATCATCGTCTCGCCCGTCTCGTCATGTAGCTCGGTGGGGAACGGGCCGGTGCCGACACGGGATATGTAAGCCTTGGCGACTCCGATCACGCGATCGATGTCCTTGGGGCCGATCCCGCTCCCGATCAGGGCGCCACCGGCCGTGGGGTTGGACGATGTGACGAATGGATATGTGCCGTGGTCGACGTCGAGGAGGGTCCCCTGGGCACCTTCGAACAGGACTTCTTTGCCGTTGTGTACTGCGTTCCAGAGCAAAAGAGCAGTGTCGTCCACGAAGGGAAGAAGCCGGGGTGCCAGCGCCAGGTACTCGTCGATGACCCTCTCGGGGTCAACCGCCATCTGGTTGTAACCCCTGGTGAGGATCCGGTTCGTGTCGTTGAGGGCGGCCTCGACCTTGTCGGCGAAGATCTTGGGGTCGAAGAGGTCCTGAACACGGACCCCTCGTCTGGCGAACTTGTCCGTGTAGGCGGGCCCTATCCCCTTCTTGGTGGTACCGATCTGGTTGCGACCCAGGAAGCGTTCCTGGACGGCGTCCAGCTTGCGGTGGTAGGGCATGACCAGGTGGGCGTTGGAGGACAGGCGGAGTTTGGATGGGTCCACTCCACGCGACGACAGCATGTTGATCTCGCCTAAGAGCACGGTCGGATCCACCACGCACCCGGATCCGATCACCGGTGTACACGCTGGATACATGACCCCCGAAGGGATCAGAGAGAGCGCAAATCTCTGGTCTTCGACCACGATCGTGTGGCCGGCGTTGTTACCGCCCTGATAGCGCACCACGTAGTCGGCGTGCTCCGCAAACGAGTCGGTGACCCTGCCCTTACCTTCATCGCCCCACTGGGCGCCGAGAACGATCTTGACTGTCATTAGGGGGCATCGTAGGCGTGCCGCTCACAGCCAACCGCTGGCCTTGAATCGACGGTACAGGTAGTAGACGGCCGCACCCATCGAGCCGAGAGCGAGCGGGTATCCAAATGCCCAGTTCAGCTCGGGCATTCCATCGAAATTCATTCCCCAGACACCGGCGAGAAGGGTGGGTACCGCGGCCATCGCCACCCACGCAGAGATCTTGCGCATGTCCTCGTTCTGACGGACCCCGACCTGGGTCAGGTTGGCCTCGAGGATCGACGTCAGGAGATCCCGAATCGCGGAGATCCGGTCGACCACCCTGGTCAGGTGGTCGTGCACATCCCGGAAGTATTCGCGCAACGCCGGGTCGATGGCTTCGAAGCGACCCCTGGCGAGCCGGTCGAGTGGGTCCAGAAGCGGCTGTGTGGCCTGGTGGAACTGGAGGACCTCCCGCTTGAGCTTGTAGATCCGCTGAGTGGGGTCGTGGTCGGGGTCGCTGAAGACCTCATCTTCCAGTTCGTCGATGTCGGCTTCCAGCCCCACGAGCACCTTGGCGTAATCGTCAACCACCCGGTCGGTTACGGCCAGCAGAACCGCACCGGGTCCCAACGCCATGTCCTCCGGGTGGGACTCGAGGTCTTTACGCACCTCCACGAGTCGAGAGGCCTGGCGATGTCGGACCACCACGGCAAAGTCGTCGTGGATGAACAGGAGTATCTCGCCGAGGCGGATCACCTCGGTCGGGTCGATGTATCGGGCCGGCTTGAGGACCACGAGCAAGGTGTCGTCGTACAGCTCGAGTTTGGGGCGCTGGTGGGCATGGACGGCGTCCTCCACCGCGAGTTCGTGTAGGCCGAACTCGGCGCGTACGGCGTCGAACTCGGCTGCATCCGGCTCGAACAGGCCGATCCAGGCAAAGGTGTCATCGGCCCGACATTTCTCGCGAGCCCCTTCGAGGAGGAACGTTCCCGGTGACCGGAGTCCGTTTTCGTAGATGGCTGCGTTGACGATCAAACCGGTAACCCCTTGTCGAGCACGGTGCCAAGTATCAGTTCGCCCAGACTAAGCCTTCGTCGTCGATTCCTCCCGCGTCGGGCAACCACGCTGGCGTTCTCAATGCCGGGGAGCCCCCGGGAAGAATGCATTGGTCCTCCGGGCATATTCTCGGTAGCCGGGACGGCGTTCTCCGATGGTCTTCTCGAGAAGTCCCGCGCCCGAATATCGCATCAGGAGGGCGGTCATCACCGCCGGACCGACGAAGGTCCACCATGCGCCGCCGTCGGCCGCAATGAGAAAGAGACCCCACCAGACCATGAAGTCTCCGAAGTAGTTCGGATGCCTGGTGTAGCGCCACAGACCCCGGTCCATCACCTTGCCCGCACTATCGGGATCCTTCTTGAAGCGCGCCAACTGGAGGTCTCCCACGGTCTCGAAGAAGACTCCGATCGCACATAGAACGGTGCCGACACCGGCCAGAATCCCGAGGGACCGATCGATCTGCATCCCGACCTGGACGGGCAGCGACACGACCCACATCAGGATCCCCTGGAGTCCGAAGACCGTGAACAGGCTTATCAGAGGGAACCGGGAACCGGCTCTCCGACGCATGGCCTGGTAACGGAAGTCCTCGCCGGAACCGATGTTGCGCCAGGCCAGATACGCCGACAGACGCAAACCCCACACGGTTACCAGGATCAGCAGGAGGCTTTGGCGATCTGTAAGCGTGTCTATCTCCCCGCGGATGTAGCCAACCCAGGCCACGACCACGAATCCAAGGCCCCAAACCAGGTCGACGATCGAGGCATCGCGGATCAGGATGCTCACCAGCCAGGTGGCTCCCATCAGCGCTGCGATCGCAAAACCGACCACCAGGTACTCGCTCATTCTCGCTCCTTGTTTGTGACCCAGTCGTCGATCCGGTGCCACCAGCCATACAGCCAATCAACGCGTTGAAACCTCTCCTTCGGTATCTGGTCGCGGCTGACCCTCCAGTACTCCACCGAGATGGTGCGTCCGACCATTGATCCGGTCCAGATATCGGCTACCCGGGCGAACCCTTCCAGACCGTGGTGGGCCATGAACACGACGTCACTGGTGGAAGCGTCGAGCATGGCCAGCGGACCGCCCAGCCTCGGCGGGAGCACGTGCTGTAGGCCCTGTGCCTTGGTGTGAAGGTCGGGATCTCGACTCGCCAGCACGGCCATCGTCCGCTCGAGTTTGCCCCTCGAGAATCGTGTGCCTTCGGGATAGATGAGTACACCTTCGTCGCTGCCCGCTTGTTCCGTTAGGCGGCGCACCGCTTCTATGGCCGAGTGCGAGTCGTCGGAGCCGCGTCTCACGAAAGCGTTGGGGAGGCGGTTTCCCGCGATGTCTATGGCCGGATCGATCAACAACTCGGACTTCATCACGTACCGGAGATGAATACCCAGTCGGTCCGATATCAGATGGTTGTGAAGAAGATTGTCGACGATGGAGGTGTGTCTTGCCATGAGGAGAAACGGGGGCCGCTCCACGGCCTCGGCACCGGTCGCCGTCACCGTGATCCCGAAGATCGTTCGCGTTGCGGTGAAGAGAAACCCCGCCCAGCGGCGTTGTATGGCAAAGGTCAACTGGAACAACGACCGCTCTGACACGAAGGAGATCGCTCCCAGCGCGATGACGCCCAATGTCTCTGCGGTCAGATAGGCGAGCAGAAATGTGAGCAGGCGTACTCCCATCCACGGAGTTCGCCTGGCCGACCATCGGAGGAAGTCGATGATGGAGACAGCCAGGAGCAGGGGCAGGAAAAGGCCGAGTATCAGTAGGAACATCGCGAAGAGAAGCGGGATCGTGCGAACCCGGCGCGCCAGCTTGCCACCGGTGGGGAGGGTCGCCCCAGCCGAGGTTTGGAGGGTGGCATCGTCTGAATTCACAGGGCCCATCGGTGCAGGGTAAGACGGGGCGGCGACAACCGGAGCCGCAAATGGGGCCGGCGGTGGTCGTCACCTACCCGATTCGGGGCGCTTTCGCCGCCCTTTGAGTAGCCTGTCCCGATGCCACGCATCCGCGCAGAGAACATCGAAGCCCACAAGGAACTGACCCGGGCCGACATTCTCTCTGCGGCTTATGACCTCCTCGAGGAACTGGGCTCTGCCGACATAAGCCTCGCTGAGGTGGCTCATCAGGTCGGAATCGGGCGCACCACCCTCTATGAGTACTTCCGCGACCGGGATGACCTGATCGCGTCTCTCGTGGAAGACAGGCTTCCTGGTGTCGAGGACGAGATACTCTCGTCCATCCCCGGCGGCATCGCAGCAGATGAGAGGGTGGAACGACTGGCCAAGGCGACCGTCCACTTCGTCGTCGAAGACCGCGTGCTCGGGCTGATCCTTCATAGGGAACTGCCCCGGTTGTCCCGCGAAGCTCAGATGCGGGTGAGGACCTCACACGAGAGTCTTGCCGCCGAAATGGTCATAGCTTTTCAAGCCGGCGTCGAGGCCGGTCTGTTCCGACCGATGCCACCCGATGTGGCCGGTCGACTCATACACGATGTGATCATGTCAGCCGCCCGGATCGTGATTTCCTCGGCCAATCCGCCAGGTCGATTCGCCGAGGTCTCCGATGCCATGGCGTGGTTCCTTTTGAACGGCCTCCGGAAAGGATCGGCGGACGGCGGAACGCCGATCCCCGCGTAGTCTTTGCCCATGGCCAGTGACCGTTATCTCAACAGAGAACTCTCGTGGCTCGAGTTCAACAGTCGGGTTCTGGCACTTGGTGAGGAACCCGCATTTCCGGTGCTCGAGCGAGTGGGCTTCCTGGCGATCTGGGCAAACAACCTCGACGAGTTCTACATGGTGCGCGTCGCCGGTCTCAAGGAACAAGAAGCTCAAGGCATCCGCATCTCGTCACCCGATGGCATGACGCCGTCCGAACAGCTCGAGGCCATACGCTCCGTGATGGTGGGCCAGGTGGACAGGGCAGCCCGACTGTTCAGAGACGAGTTGGAGCCGCTTCTCGACAAGGGTGGAATCCACTTCTCGGACTACCAGACCCTGGGCCACGAGGATCGGGCATACCTGGACAGACAGTTCTCGGAAAGAGTCTTTCCCGTGGTCACTCCGCTGGCAGTGGATCCGGCCCATCCGTTTCCGTATATCTCGAATCTGTCGTTGAACCTGGCCGTCGTGGTGAAGCATCCCGACACCACGGTCACCCGATTTGCCAGGGTCAAGGTTCCACCCATCCTTCCGCGTTTTGTCGTGCTGCCCGACGGCGAGCGGTTCGTGCCTCTCGAGCAGGTCATCGCATTCCACCTGGATCAGCTTTTCCCCGGGATGGAGATCGTCGAGCATCATGCCTTCCGGGTCACCCGCAACAGCGACATGGAAGTCGAAGAGGGCGGCAGTGCTGATCTTCTTCGAACGATCGAGTCGGAACTCACCCGGCGCCGTTTCGGGCGGGCGGTCCGTCTCGAGGTCCAACCCACCATGTCGGCGGAACTGCTCGAACTGCTGATGAGCGAGATGGGCCTGTCGACGAAAGATGTCTATGTCGTCGATAGCCCTCTCGACTTTGCGGGATTGACAGTTCTGACGGATCTCGATCGGCCCGATCTCTCCTGGGAGCCGTGGGTGTGGGTCACTCAGCCCCGCCTCGCCGGAAACAGTGAACAGGTCGACATCTTCGGCGTCATCGCCGACGGAGATCTTCTCGTGCATCATCCCTACGAGTCGTTCACGTCGTCGGTGGAGACCTTCATCGCCCAGGCCGCTCGGGATCCGAGAGTGCTGGCCATAAAGCAGACTCTCTACAGAACCTCCCGTGACAGCCCGATCATGCGAGCGCTGATGGAAGCTGCCCAGGAGGGGAAACAGGTCGTGGCCCTGGTCGAACTCAAGGCCCGCTTCGACGAGGAGCGAAACATCGAATGGGCCCAGAGGCTGGAGGATGCGGGGGTTCACGTCGTCTACGGCGTGCTCGGTCTCAAGACTCACACCAAGATCACCCTCGTGGTTCGCGACGAGGGCGATGTGATCCGTCGTTACGCCCATGTCGGTACCGGGAACTACAACGACTCCACAGCCCGCGTGTACGAGGACTTCGGTCTGCTGACCTGTGATCCGGACATCGGCGCCGATTTGAGCGAGTTGTTCAACTACCTGACCGGATACAGCAGGCAGCGGTCCTATCGCAAGCTGTTGGTGTCGCCGGGTTCGGCCCGACGCCGGATCCTCGAGATGATCAAGGCGGAGGCGGAGCATCCCGACGGTCAGATCACGATGAAGATGAACTCCCTCGTCGACGAGGGAATGATCGAAGCGCTCTACGAGGCTTCAAACGCCGGCTGCCGCGTCGATCTCCTGGTCAGGGGAATCTGTTGTCTGATTCCTGGCGTGACAGGGATGAGCGAGAACATCTCCGTCCGTTCGGTTGTTGGTCGGTATCTGGAGCACTCGAGGGTGTATCGCTTTGGCCGTCGGGGGGCCGAGCGCCAGTACTTCCTGGGATCCGCAGATCTGATGCCCCGCAACCTCGATCGCCGGGTGGAAGCGCTGGCGCCTGTCGAGGATCCTGATCTTCAGTTCCGGGTCGACGAGGTGCTCGAAGTGCTCTTGGCCGATGATGTCCTTGCCTGGGAGTTGGGACCCGACGGGTCCTGGCGAAAGGTCGATTCGTCGATCGGAGTGAACACACACTTAACTCTTCGTGCTCTTGCCGAGGCGCGTGCCGGAGCCAGAGGATCGTGACCATCTGAGTTGAGGCGGTGTGGTGGCCAAACTGGATTCGGATAGCGCCAACGCGGTTCCACGCTGGCTCCGTGTCCTGCTGGTGTTTCTGCTGCTCTACGGGTTCTTGGTGGGTGTCAAGTTCCTCGAGTCCGGTATCAAGGCGTTTGGTGAGAACTTTGCGGAGCGCCTCTTTCAGACCGTTTCCAACCCCCTGGCCGCGCTCTTCGCGGGTGTTCTGGCAACCGTGCTCGTGCAATCGTCTTCGGTCACCACTTCGACCATCGTCGGTTTGGTTGGCGCCGGCGCAGTGTCGGTGACCGCCGCGGTTCCCATGGTCATGGGGGCGAATATCGGCACAACCGTGACGAACACCCTGGTGAGTCTTGGGCATGTGCGTCGGGGCGAGGAGTTCAAGCGAGCCTTCGCAGGGGCCACCATGCACGATTTCTTCAACGTCTTGGCAGTGATCGTCTTTCTGCCTCTCGAGTTGCTGACCGGTTTCCTGTCGAAGACGGCGCGCATCCTCACCAAGGTTCTCGCCGGTCGCGAGAGCCTCGCCGGTGCCGGAGCGCACTCGAGCATGTTCAAAGATGCCCTCAAGGCGCCGGTCAAGCTGGTGGATACCTGGCTCGAATCGGCGGGTGCCGGCGGCGGTCTCCTGGGAACTCTGTTGGTGATTTGTGGGTTGGCGCTCATCTTCCTGGCGCTGGCGCTCATCACCCGAAACATGAGACTGGTGATGGAGGGTCGGATAGAAGCATCGATGAATGCCGTGCTTGGTAGGGGCGGCGGGGTGAGCGCCATGGTGGTTGGGGTTCTGATCACGATTGCCGTGCAGAGTTCCAGCATCACCACGTCCGTGTTGATACCGATGGTGGCGGCGGGAGTGCTGACCTTGAACAATGCCTACCCGGTCACGCTGGGTGCCAATCTCGGTACCACGGTGACCGCCTTGCTTGCCTCAACAGCCGCCGATCGCCCCGAGGCACTTACGATCGCGCTCACGCACACCTTGTTCAACACCGCCGGAATACTGCTCTTCTATCCGATCCCGGCCCTGCGCGCCGTGCCGCTGCGCTTGGCGCGCGGCTTGGCCGGACTGGCGGTGCGGCGGAAGTGGATCGTGGTCGTTTATGTGGTCGGATTGTTTGTGGTTGTTCCCCTGGTGGGCATACTTATGTTCGAGGTGAGGTGAGGTAATGGTCTTCGATCTATTCCGAGGAGCGGGTCACAGTCAGATCGACCTGATCGAATCTCAGGTGCAGGACATGCTCGCCGCATGTGGCGAGACACTCGACATGGCACTTGATGCTCTATGGGGCCGTGTCGATGCGGCGACGATCGAGAAGGCGCTCAAGAAGCGCGATCGCAGCGTCAATCGCAACGAGAGGGCCATCCGCCGCGAGCTGATCGTTCACGCCGGAGTGCGCGGCGCGTCTGTGGACATCCCGATCATCCTCGTCTACATGTCGATCATCAAAGACATCGAGCGGGTCGGGGATTACACGAAGAACATCTGGGATCTGGCTGC
>JBFJTO010000033.1:0-9763 GCA_041625295.1 Acidimicrobiia bacterium
GCGACGAATCCGGACGTGAGCGGAAGCCCGGCCATGCCGAGAAGAAGGACCGAGAAAGTGGCCGCCAGGAGCGGTTGGCTTTTCGAGAGCCCGGCAAAAGACGAGAGGGCCGACCGGGATGCATCAGCGCCGCCCAGCGTGGCCACCACCGCGAATGCCCCCACCAACTGCACCGTGTACACCGCCACGTAGAACCAGACCGCAGGCGCCGCCGGAGCACCGGCGGCTATTCCCGTGAGGATGAAGCCGGCGTGGGCCACACCCGAGTATGCGAGCAGGCGGCGCACATCGTCCTGGACGATTCCCACCACCGAACCGAGAATCATCGAGAGTGCCGCAAGCCCAGCGACAATGGGGGCCCAATCGGCGATCAACTGGGGAACCGCCGAGAAGAGGACCCGCATCAGGGCCGCAAAACCGGCGATCTTGGCCACGGCTGCCATGTATCCGACGAGACCCGCCGGAGCGCCCTGGTACACGTCCGGCGCCCAGGAGTGGAAGGGCACCGCGGAGACCTTGAACGCCAGGCCGACGATGAGCAGCGCAACGCCGATGAGAAGCACCGCCGGCTTCGTGAACACGGTCTGGCTCAGAACCCCCTGAATCTGGAGGATGTTGAGCATGCCGGTCGCAGCGAACACCAGGGCGGCGCCGTAGATGAACACCGCTGAAGCGACCGATCCGAGCAGGAAATACTTGATGGCGGCCTCGTCGGAGTCCTTCCGCTCCCTGGTCATCCCGGCCAGCACATACAGCGACAGGGAACCGACTTCGAGTCCTAGGAACATCATCACCAGGTGGACCGACGACGCCATGAGCGAGAAGCCCGCACTGGCCAGCAGCACCAGCGCCAGCGCCTCCGCACCCCGACGGCCCAGCTTCTCAAAGAGCCGCCACCCGGATGCGATGCCCAGAGAAGTCACGGCCAGCACGATCAGGCGTGCCAGTACGGAACTGGCGTCGAGCGCCACCATCTGGCCAAAAGGCAAGAAGGCCTTGAAGAACTCGTCGCGAGGAAGCGCCAATATTTCGTCGAGTTTGAGCCACTGGGCAATCGAGAAGGCGATCGCCACCGTGAGGGCCGTCGCGGCCAGATAGCCGAGAACCCGGGTCCTGGGCTTCCATTGAACATCGACGAGAAGAATCGCCGCCGCCCCCACCGCAAGCGCCACCTCCGGTGCAATCGCAAACCATGAGATCGAAGGAAATGCGCTCTGGGAAATCTGGGCAAGGATCATCGGTTGCTCTCCACATGGAACAGGCCAGCCAGTCTGCCGGAGTCGGGCACCTCATACGATGTCTGCGCCACTATCCGATCGAGCACCGCCTCGGTCGAGGGTGCAGTCTTGTCCAGCAGGATCTTCGGGTATAACCCCAGCAGGAGAACCAGGGCCGCCAGCGGCACCAGGATGGCGATCTCCCTGCCGGTCAAGTCGGAAAGGATGCGATTCTCCTCCTTCAGGGGTTCGCCGGTGAAGACCCGCTCGTAGGCCCAGAGCAGATAGATCGCCGCCAAGAGGACGCCAACGGATCCCACGATGGCGTAGACGGGTAGCGTGGCGAAGCTGCCGATCAGCACCAGAAACTCGCCAACAAACCCGTTGAGTCCGGGCAATCCGATCGACGCGAACGCCATGAACAGGAAGAAGCCAGCGTAGATCGGCATCACTTTCGCGAGACCACCGAACTCGGAGATCTTCTTGGTGTGGCGACGCTCGTAGATCATGCCGACCAGAAGGAACAGAGCGCCGGTGGTCACGCCGTGGTTGACGTTCTGGATGACCGCACCCTGGAGACCGGCCGAGGTGAGGGCGAACGTGCCCAGCACGATGAAACCGAGATGGCTGACAGAGGAGTACGCCACGAGCTTCTTCAAATCGGGTTGGACGATGGCCACCGCCGCTCCGTAGACGATTCCTATCACCGCCAGCACAGCCAGCACGGGAACGAAGTCCACCGTGGCCTGTGGAAACAGCCCCAGGTTGAAGCGCAGCAGACCGTATGTGCCCATCTTCAGGAGAACACCGGCAAGGAGGACAGAACCGGCGGTCGGTGCCTCTACGTGGGCATCGGGGAGCCACGTGTGGAATGGGAACAAGGGCACCTTGATGGCAAAGGCAAGTGCGAATGCCGCGAACAACCAGTGTTGTGTCGAAGCCGCTAGATCGAGATTCAGAAGATCGGTGAACGCAAAGGTAGGGGCACCCAACTGCTTCCCGGCCAGTGTGGCCAGGGCGATGATTGCGGCCAGCATCAGGGCCGAACCGAATGCCGTGTACAGGAAGAACTTCACGGCCGCGTAGATGCGCCGCTCCGAACCCCAGATTCCGATGATCAGGTACATGGGCACCAGCACCGCTTCGAAGAACACGAAGAAGACGAACAGGTCGAGAGCCACGAATACGCCCAGAAGGGCGGCCTCGAGGAACAGCACGGAAACGACGTACTCCTTGATCCGCTTGTTGATCGACGTGGACGCGGCCAGCGCGATCGGGAACAGGACCGCGGTGAGCATCACCATGCCCAGCGAGATCCCGTCGATTCCCACGAACCACGACACACCCCAGGGTCGATACCAGGCGATGCGCTCCACCATCTGGAACGCTGCTTCTCCCGTTTTGAAGTCGTAGAAGATGACACCGGCGATGGCCAGCGGAACGAAGCTGAGCGCCATCCCCACCGGGAGATGGAGTTCCGACCTCTTCGACGGAATCAGCATCACCACCACGGCGGCGATCACGGGTGCTGCGATGAGCCAGGTCAGCAACTCATGCCCCCCTCACCACGATCCAGATGAGCATCGCCACGAGACCGATGACGAATGTGACGCCGTAGTTGCGCACAAACCCGGTCTGCACGGTCCGGGTGCCGGAGCCCACCGAACGGACCACCCTGGCGATTCCGTTCACCGCCCCGTCGACGATGGGGAGATCGAGTTTGAAAGCGGCAGCCTCGGCCGCGGCCTTCCCCGGACCCACCAGGACCTTGCCGTAGAAGTCATCCACCCGGTAGGCCTCAGCCCACGCCGTCCATGCTTTGCCGAAGCCCTCCTGGAATCGCTCCCACAACTCGCGGGGACGGTTGTAGGCGAGGTAGGCCATCACGATCCCGCCCACCCCGGCAATCACCGAGATTCCCGCCAGAAGGAAGAACATCGGGAATCCACCCGAGGGATGAGCAAGCGTCGCGAACTCGAAGCTGGGCTCGAGGAAGTGTTCGAGGCCATTCCCGAAGAAGGGGGTGTTCACGAACCCCGCCCCGATGCTCAGCAAGGCCAGAACCATGAGCGGGATCGTCATCACACGGGGGGACTCGTGAGGATGGACACCCTCCTCCCAGCGCGATTTGCCCATGAACACCAGCACGAACTGGCGGGTCATGTAGAAGGCGGTGAGCATGGCTGTCAGCACTCCCAGGAACCACAGCACCGTGGCGTAGCCACCGGCCTCGAAAGCCACAGCGAGGATCTCATCCTTCGACCAGAACCCGGCAAAAGGTGGAACACCGGAAATCGCCAGCGTGGCAATCCCCATCGTCAGCGCAGTGACGGGCATGTGCTTGCGGAGCCCACCCATCTTGAGCATGTCTTGCTCACCCGACATGCCGTGGATCACAGACCCGGCCGCCAGGAAGAGCAGGGCCTTGAAGAACGCGTGGGTCATCAGGTGGAACACTCCGGCTACGTAGGCAGTGAGGCCCACACCCAGGAACATGTAGCCGAGCTGTGAAATGGTCGAGTAGGCCAAGACCCTCTTGATGTCGTTTTGGGCGAGAGCGATCGTGGCCGCCCACAACGCGGTGATGGCTCCAACGGTCGCCACGGTGAGAGAAGCCGCGGGTGCCAGCTCGAAGATGGCTGAGGTCCGTGCGACAACGTACACGCCCGCGGTCACCATCGTGGCGGCGTGGATCAGGGCGGATACGGGCGTTGGGCCCTCCATGGCATCGGGCAGCCACACGTACAACGGCACCTGTGCCGACTTTCCGGCTGCACCCACCAACAACAGCAATCCGATCGCCGTGGCTGCCCCCTCGGTCAGGAGATCGCCAGCCCGGTCGAACACTCCCGAGTAGCTGAGGGTTCCAAACGTCGTGAACACCATCATCAGGGCGATCACGAACCCGAAGTCGCCGATCCGGTTGACGATGAAGGCCTTCTTGCCGGCCGCTGCGGCAGATGGCTTCGTGTACCAGAACGAAATCAACAGGTACGAGCACAGTCCCACCAACTCCCAGCCCATGAAGAGCATGGCGAAGTTCCCGGCAAGGACGAGAGTGAGCATCGAGAACGCAAACAGGTTCAAATAGGTGAAGAAGCGAGAGAATCGCTCATCGCCGTGCATGTACCCGACCGAGTAGATGTGGATCAGCGTTCCCACACCCGACACGACCAGGGTCATCAAAGCAGCAAGGGGATCCCACTCGATCTCGAAGGAGGCTCCGAGTGCGGGCATCCAGTTCCAGAGCATCACGTGCCCGGTGGCACCGTCGCCCCGGATGAACGGAACGGCCGCAATCAACGCCACCACGAACGAACCACCAATGGCGGCGGAAGCTATCCACCCTGCGATCGGTTCGCCGATGCGCTTGCCCAGGAAGTGGAGCAGCACAGTGCCTGCCAGCGGAAAGGCCATGACGAGCCAGATCGAGTCGATCACTTGGTCACCCCGGAACCTTCTCTCATCCGCGCAACTCCGCAAGTTCGTCGACGGACGCGGTCGAGCGGTTCCGGAAGATGGCCACGATGATCGCCAGGCCCACCACCACCTCTGCCGCTGCCACGACCAGGACGAAGAACACGGCCACCTGGCCGTCGAGCGTGCTGTTGGCCCTCCCGGCGGCGACAAAGGTCAAATTGACGGCGTTGAGCATCAGCTCGACGCACATGAACATGATCAGGGCGTTGCGGCGAACCAGGATCCCCAGGAGTCCCACCGTGAACAGGACCGCCGCGAGCGTCATGTACCAGCCTGCGGTGACGATCACTCTTCCACCTCCCGCCTGCGGAACTGGGCCAGGGCGATGGCCCCGGCCGCGGCAATCGTCAGCAGCAGGGCGGTGACCTCGAAGGCGAGAACCCATCCCGTGAAGAGCCGCTCGGCGATTGCCTGGATGGTGCCGTTGGGAAACAGGCCATCCGGCTTCGACAAGGGCGTCCATGCCAACCTTCCGCCGAAGGCGAGACCACCACCGAGGCCGACGATGATCACTGCCAGACCGATCACCAGTTTTCGCTGGAAGGGCAGCTGCTCGGACATGTCCTCCGTCTTGTCGACACCGATCAACATGATCACGAACAGGAACAGAGTCATCACTGCGCCCGCATAGACGATGACCTGAACCGCGGCCATGAGGTGGGCGAGGTTCACGACGTACATGACCGCCAGCGAGAACAGCGTCCCGAACAGGCCCATGGCGGCGTGGATCGGATTCTTGGCGAAGATCACCGTGAGAGCGCCCGCCAGGGCACCGGCCGCCATCAAGAAGAAGAGGACCAGCTCGACCATCAGGCGTCGCTCTCGTCCTGGTTGGGCTCGGGTCGCCAGTCGCCCCTGCCCGGAGTCCCCTGCCATGCCTGGACGCCTTCGTAGGCGGCGATCCCGCCAGGCGCAGTGGCGCGCACCCAACCGTCGGCAACCGCAAGCTCATCTTCGTCGGCGTACGGATCACCGGGGAACATGTGGGGGACCACACCCGCCGGGTCCATGAGCAGCTCATCTTTGGTGTAGATGGCGTCGGCACGATTGGTGGTTGACATCTCGAAGAGGTGGGTCATCGTGATCGCCTCGGTGGGGCAGGCCTCCACGCACAGAGCGCAGAAGATGCACCGCAGCATGTTGATCTCATATACGAACCCGAATCGCTCACCGGGGCTGACCGGATCGTCGGGCGGGTTGTCGGCGCCGCGAACGTAGATGCACCTGGCCGGGCAGGCACCGGCGCACAGCTCGCAACCGATGCACTTCTCCATCCCGTCGGGATAGCGGTTGAGAACATGGCGACCGTGAAAGCGCTGCGGCTTCTGGCGAAACTCCGACGGGTATTTGACGGTCACTCTCGGGCCAAACATCTGCCGCCCTGTGACCCGAAGCCCCTTGATGATCTCGTTCAGGATGCCCATCGCCTCACCTCACGCCCATGGGAGCCCAAACTGACGGATTCCGATGACCAGGGTCGACAGTGCCAACCAGCCCAGAGCGGCCGGTATGAGCCTCTTCCACCCGAGAGTCATCAGCTGGTCGTACCGGAGCCTGGGCATCGTCGCCCGGATCCAGAAGAAGAAGAAGATGATCACGTAGGTCTTGGCGAGTAGCCACACCGTGGGAAGGATCGCCGAGATCCACACCGGGAGAAACGAATCGAAAGTGGGACCGTTCCAGCCGCCCAGGAAGAGAGTGGCGGCAATGGCCGACATCGAGAAGATGTTCACGTACTCGGCGAGGAAGAACATGGCGAAACGCATCCCGGAGTATTCGGTGTGGAAACCGCCCACGATCTCCTGCTCGGCCTCCACGAGGTCGAACGGAGCCCGATTGGTTTCGGCGATCGCTGCAATGAGGAAGATCCCGAAGGCCACGAATTGGGGTATCAGGTTCCAACGGGGTATCCACCCCACCAGCCAGATAGGCAGGGACGGAAGCACATCGGCCATCGTTCCTGCCTGGCGCGAGACGATCTCGGCCAGCGAAAGGGTGCCAGCCGACCCGGTGGCGGTGGACGAATACATCACGACCGCCACGATCGACAGACCCATCGCCGCCTCGTAACTGATCGCCTGGGCGGTGGCGCGGACACCGCCGATGAGCGGGTACTTGGATCCGGATGACCAACCCGCCATGACAACCGCGTATACGGCGAGAGACGACATGGCCAGGATGAACAGGACCCCGATGTTGAGATCGGCCCCCTGGAACGGGATGATCCGATCGCCGATCGTGATCGGCTTGCCCCACGGAACCACGGTGAACAGGAGAAAAGCGGGAATCACCGCCATGAACGGGGCCAGCAAATACATGCCCACCTCCGCCTTCTTGGGCGTGATCTGCTCTTTGAAGAAGAGCTTGAGCCCGTCGGCGACCGTCTGGAGGATTCCCCATGGGCCGGTACGGCTTGGCCCAACCCTGCTCTGCATGTCGGCGACGATCTTTCGCTCCATCCACACATTCAGGATCGTCACGACGAGAAGCAGGACAAAGGTCGCCAGGACACGCCCGACCACAAGAAGGATTCCGACCCAGTCCATTAGAGCTCGAAGAGTTGCACGACGAAGCCCGACATTAGGGAGTGCACTGAGCGGTGAACAAACCAAACGATGTTTTGGGACAGGAACGCCTTCCGATCGCCTGGCGAGCCCTCATCGCATAGACTCCCCCGCCCATGGAACCGATATTGAACCGCGGCCGACAGGTCTCCTACATCGCGATTGCCGCCGTCGTCACCCTGCCGGGCGTGCTCATACGACTGACCGGCAGCCATCCGCCCGAGATCCTTGGCGCAGCCCTCTTCGGCCTCGCCATCGTCGGAGCCGCTTTCATGCTGTCGTGGGCGGCCGAAGTCGTGCAACTGGACATCTCGGCCGGACTTGCCATCGCCCTTCTCGCATTGATCGCGGTCCTTCCCGAATACGCCGTGGATTTCGTGTTCACCTTCAAGGCGGGAGCCGAGTACACCGATCTGGGTGGAATCGGGCCGTTCCACTGGGCACCGCTGGCCCTGGCCAACATGACCGGTGGGAACCAGCTTCTGATCGGAGTGGGATGGCCTCTGGTGGTCCTGGTCGGAACCTGGAAGATCCGCCAATTCTTCGGTGCCGACGGGAAGGCGAAGGACGGAAGCACCAGGGCAGGCATCGCCCTGGAACCCACGCAGGCGGTGGATATCGCCTATCTGACGCTCGCAGCCGTGTACGGCCTCACCCTCCCTTTCCGCAACAGCCTGACTCTCATCGACGCCGCCGTCCTCGTGGCCATCTATGTCGCCTACCTGATCCGCCTCAGCAAGGCCCCCGCCGAGGAACCACATCTGGTGGGCCCGTCAGCACTGATCGCGGGTTTGCAGCAGCGACAACGCCGGCTTGTCAACGTCGCCATGTTCATCTTTGCCGCCGGGGTGATCCTCTTGAGCGCCGAACCGTTCGCTGAGGCCCTGGTTCACGTCGGTGAGGAGTTCGGCATCAGCACGTTCCTGTTGGTCAAGTGGTTGGCGCCGATTGCCTCGGAGTCGCCGGAACTCCTGGTGGCGGGGCTTTTTGCCTGGCGTCTGGCTCCTTCGGTCGGCCTCGGAGCGTTGGTCTCTTCGAAGGTGAACCAGTGGACCCTCCTCGTGGGCACCCTGCCAATCGTTTTTGCCATCTCGTCGGGCACCTTGCATGGTCTTCCGCTCGATGTTCTCCAGAGGGACGAACTCCTGGTCACCGCAGCCCAAACAGTGTTTGCGGTGGCGATCATGGCCAACCTGCACATGAGCCGTGGTGAGGCCTGGGTGATGCTCACTCTGTTCGTCGCCCAGTTCGCCTCGTCGGGGATCCTTCCCGAGACCTACGCCGCGCCGGGACGGCTGGCCGTCGGCATCGTCTTTTTGATCGCCGCGGGATGGGTGCTGAGGAGGGGGCACTTGAGAGGCCTCAAGCACCTCATCGTTTCCGGCCTCACCGACTCCTACGATGAGATGGCCTCCCGGGATTGATGTAAACCTCGAAAGCTCTCACCGAGTGTGTTCGGTGTGAGCACTTTGACTGGAGGCACCATGGTCGAGGACTTCGACCGGTTCTATCTACGAGAGTTTCCGGTGATGGTGGCTCTGGCGTTCTCCGTCTCGGGTAGCCGTGCAGCGGCGGAGGACCTCGCTCAGGAAGCTCTCACACGCGCCTATCGGAACTGGGGGAAGATCTCCGGTTACGACAAGCCGGGAGCATGGCTGCGGCGAGTCACCATCAATCTCTCGCTTTCGGCTCGACGACGACTCATTGCCGAGGCGAGAACTCTGCTGAGAGCGGGCCCCCAGCCGTCGCTCACCGAAACCCCGGAAACCCATGACGATGTCTGGGCGGCGCTGAGACACCTGCCAAAACGGCAGCGTGCTGCCGTCGCCCTCCACTACCTCGAAGATCTCCCGGTTATGGGAGTCGCTGATGCCATTGGATGCTCAGAGTCCACCGCGAAGGTCCACCTCCATCGGGGCCGGATCGCGCTTTCACGACTATTGGAGGAATCCCGATGAACTCCGACGACCGCATACGCGCCGCCTTCTCCGATCTGGAGCGCCGCGCCCGCCGGGACATCGACGCCCGGGCCTCTCTCGCTCGCGTCAAGGGAGTCCGGCCGTCCCGCAGACCCGTGTTCGCCCTGGCGGCCGCAGGGGTGATTGCTCTCGCCATCGGTGGATTCGCGTTTCTGGGTCTGTTCTCCGGCGCTCCCAACCCGAACGACGTGGTGAGTCCGCCCTCCACCGTCGCAACGACCGTCGCGGAGTTTTCGGACGAGCCCTTGCCGACCTCCTTCTCGAGTCCCGCGAGGCCGGGCGCCCCTTTCATCGTGTCCATTTCGGTCAACGGCTCCAGCGCCGGATACTGGGGCCGTCCCGAACTGCTGGCAGCTACGGACCAGATCGACTCCGCGTTTCCTGACGGATCCGGTGGCATCGTCTACCTGACCGGCAGCGACCTCGTCTGGCTCACCGCCTCCGGGAACTCCCGACCGCTTGCCTCCGGCGTCGATGCCCTGGCGGGCGTCTACACGGACGGCGACGGAGAAGCCGCCGTGTA
>JBFJTO010000034.1:0-9759 GCA_041625295.1 Acidimicrobiia bacterium
CAACGCGGCGACCACTCCCCCGAGCTGTGCGATTCTCGCCTGGGGTACGACCACGGCGGCACCCGCCTCTTCGAGAACCGCAGCATTCGCCGCCTGGTGACCGCCCGACCCGAATTCTCCGGGAATCAAGACTGCCGGTCTGCGGACCGAGAGGATTTCTGCGACCGCCCCTCCGGCGCGAGCGATGACCAGGTCGCAGGCGGCGTAGAAGAGATCCATGCGGTTCTCGTAGCCGAGGACGGTCCAGGGAATCGGTTGTCCTCCAGCCGCCTCGGTCATCTCTTCGGCATGGATGCTTCCCGCCAGGTGGAGAATCTGGATCGGCGGACCTTTCCAGTTCTCCACCATCTCGATCAGACCCTGGTTGATGGCCCCGGCACCAAGGCTCCCTCCAAACACGCCGACCACCGGAACATCGGGATCGAGCCCGTAGCGAGCCAAGGCCGGACCCCTGAGCAGGGGACCCTGGAACCGGGCCAGCGTCGATCTGATCGGGTTTCCGGTCCACCGGCAGTCGGTGAGACCGACGGTGTGCTGGAAGGAGCTGAATCGACGTGCGGCCAATCGTCCCGAAACACGGTTGGCAAGGCCGGCATGGGCGTTCTGCTCTGCAACCGCACACGGGATCCGGGACCTCCGGGCCGCGATCACCGCCGGCACAGTGACATAGCCACCCATGCCCAGCACGGCCCCGACGCCCCGCTCGGCGAACTCGGCTCTCATGGCGGCCACGGCCCGCACCACAACTGCCGGAATACCCAGGTTTGCCAATGAGAGGCTTCTCGAAAGACCGCGCAACTCCACGGCAAAGAACGGAAAACCTGCACCCGGATAGACGGTTGCCTCGAGGCGTCCGCCTCCCACAAACAGGATTTCGCCGCGGTCGACACCGGATTCGACCAGGGCCTCGCCCACAGCAAGACCCGGATACACATGGCCGCCGGTCCCGGCAGCCGCGATCGCAAAAGTCATTTCTTCGCCGTCGATCCTTCGTGAGCAATGTTCACGAGAATCCCCAGGGCCGCCATCGTCACGATCACAGCCGAGCCGCCGTATGAGACGAATGGGAGCGTGATGCCTGTGATCGGCAGCACTCCGAGAACCCCACCGATGTTGACGAGTGCCTGCACGGAGATCCAGGCGGTGATCCCTGCGGCGATCATGCGACCAAATCGATCCGGGGCCCGCACCGCCACGATCCAGCCGGCCACGGCCACAATCGCAAAAAGGCTGATCACCAGGATGCCTCCGAGGAAGCCGCTCTCTTCCCCGATGATCGCGAATATGAAGTCGGTGTGCGCATTGGGCAGGTATGACCACCGCGCCCGACTAGCCCCCAGTCCCACACCGGTGAGACCACCGGTGCCCAGGGCGAAATAGCTCTGGATCAGCTGATAGCCGGTGTCGGCCGCATCCGCCCACGGATTCATGAAACCTGTGATCCGATCGAATCGATACTGGTTGGTCAACGCCAGACCCGCGGCGACCACGGCTCCTGCCCCCGCCGACCCGGCCACGAACCGGAACGGAGCGTTCGAGACCAAGACCACCGCTAGTGCGCCGACACCGAGAATGATCGAAGTTCCCAGGTCGGGCTGTTTCATCACCAGGAAACCGGTGGGAATCAGGATCAGTGCCAGCGGCGCCAGGAAGTGGCCAAAGTCGCCGAGGAGCTTCTCCTTTCTCTCCAGGATCGTTGCCAGCGACAGGATCACGGTGAGCTTGGCGATCTCCGACGGCTGAATGGAGATCGGTCCCAGCAGTAGCCATCGGCGCCCACCGCCTTCCTCGGCCCCGGCCACGAGAACGACCACGAGAAGGGCAAGGGAGCTCAGGAAGGCCGGGAGGGCCAGCTTCCGGTAAGCGCGATACGGGAACCTCGAGGTGGCAAGGAGCGCCAGGGTCCCCAGACCAACACCAACGAGTTGCCGCTTCAAGAAGTAGTACTGGTCACCTGCCCGCCGGGTGATTCCCACGGTGGACGACGCGGAGATCGTTGCCGTGAGCCCGATCAGAATCAGGACCGCAACCGCCACCAACAACAGCGAGGAGGTTCGGCTATTGGACTTGACGCGTTCCGCCCGCCTTTTGGCGGCGGCTCGCAACTCGGTGATCGATGTGACTTTGGTGCTCATGCCTGGCCACCAATGATGGTCGCCACAGCCCGCGAAAACGCGTCACCTCGGGCTGCGTAGTTTTCGAACATGTCGAAGCTCGCACAGCCAGGCGCCAGCAGAACGGTGTCACCGGGCCTGGCGATCCGGGCGGCGGCGGCAACTGCATCCTCGATCCCGGAGGCCATTTCTCCCCGGTCTCCGGCCGCGGCGACGACATCGGGCCCGGCCGCACCTATTCCGACCACGCCCCGCACGTTGGCTTCGCCTGCGAGCGGAGTGATGTCCAGACCCTTGGCCAGCCCACCTGCGATGAGAACCACCGACGGGTACGCCCGGATCGCGGCCAGAGCGGCATGGGGATTGGTGGCTTTAGAATCATCGACGAAGTCCACCCCCGCGCGCGAGCCGACGATCGTGCGACGATGGGGACCGGGTGTGAAAGCAGTGGCCACATCGCGGACCGCCGCAGGTGCGGCCCCCATCTCCAACGCCGCCATCCCGGCCAATGCAAGGTCGGATCGGAAGGCCCGATCTCCCACCCGGAGATCGTCGAGGGGAATCGTCAGCCCTGGAAAAACCAGATCGGTGGCGGTTATGGACGCTTCCGCGGTCGCCTCCGAAGACATGCCCTTGCTGCGGCCCCGGGTCAATGCCGCGATGCGGGCAGCGCCCTCGTCGTCAGCGTCAAAGATCACCACATCGGAGACGGTCTGGTTCTCTACGACTCTCGCTTTTGCCGCCCAGTACGCGTCAAACGAACCGTGCCAGTCGAGATGATCGGGTGCGACGTTTACCACCACCGCGACCTCGGGCCGGAAGCGATCGATGAACCTGAGCTGAAAGCTGGAAGCCTCGACGACTGCGACTCCAGGAGGATTGCCCACCGCGGCGGAAACCGCCGCTCCGATGTTTCCAAGTGGGGCAGCATCGACTCCCGAAGCTCGCAGCATGTCGGCGATGAGTGTTGTGACCGTCGTCTTCCCGTTGGTTCCGGTCACGGCCACCGTGGGACACCCCAGATGCGACCATCCGAATTCGAGCTCCGAAACCAGCGGCAGCCGCCGCTCCAGCGTCTCCACGATCGGTGCCGAGCGTTCGGGGAACCCTGGGCTGGTGACGACCAGGTCGGCTCCATCGAGCACGTCGCCGTACCAATCGCCGGCAACGGAGCCGATGCCTTCGGCGAGCATCTGGCCCAGTGACCCGGAATCGCGGTCGTAGACGGTCACCTGGTGGCCCAGGTCTCGGGCCAGGCGGGCGGCGGCGAGACCGGAAACGGCCGCGCCAAGAACGAGAGTTCTCATCCGAACAGGCCCCCTGCCCTGATGAAGTCGGCATAGAAGAGCCCCAGGGCCAGGGCGACGCCGATCCCGGCGAGAATCCAGAACCGGATCACGATCGTCGTCTCCGGCCACCCGGCGAGATCGAAGTGATGATGGAATGGCGCCATCCGGAAAACCCGGCGACCGAACAGCCGGAATCCGATGATCTGGATCACCACCGAGACACCCTCGGCAACGAACAGACCCGCAAGGAGAATCAGGAGAAGCTGGGTGTTGGAGAGCAGGGCCAGCGCCGCCAGCAGTCCACCGATCGCGTTGGAGCCGACATCACCCATGAAGATGCGCGCCGGTGGCGCGTTCCACCACAGAAACCCGAGCAGGGCGCCCAGCATCGCGGCCGAAATGATGGCCAGTTCCCTGGGGTCGGTCACGAATGGGTAAGTCGAGGGATTCCTGAACTGCCAGAAGGTGATGATCGTGTATGCACCGAACATCAGAGCCGCCGATCCCCCTGCCAGCCCGTCCATGCCATCGGCGAAGTTGGCGCCGTTGGTGGTCCCGGTGAGCATCAATAGAACCAGGACGACGAAAAAGACCCCGAGGTCCAACCCGAGCGGCCGGGTCACCGACAGCTGGGTGGAGACCCCCGCGTAGTGGGATCCGAGTGCGAACAGGCCTGAGACCGCCAACTGGCCACCGAACTTCGCTTTCTTCGAGAGACCGAGCGACCGGCGTCTGGTCGTCTTGACGTAGTCGTCGAGGAACCCGATCGTGGCCATACCCACCAACCCGAGCATGGCCAGAAGGCCGCCGGGACCGAATGATTCGACATCGAAGGTGAAACCTTCGGCCGAGGTCCACAGGCGCACGTGGGCCACCCCGAATGCGAGGACGGTGGCCACGACGAACACCGCCCCTCCCATGGTCGGCGTTCCCTGTTTGTGAGCGTGGCCCTCGATCTCCTCACGGATGAACTGACCGATCCCGCGGCGCCGCAGGGCGTGGATCGCCAGGGGCATGGTCAACAACGAAAACGCCATGGCCACGGTCGCACCCACGAGCAGGGCAATCATGAATCCGCCATTCCCAAAGTCGCCAGCTCCTCTCGAACCACAGCCCTGTCATCGAACGGGACGGCTTCGCCTGCGATCTCCTGAAAACGCTCGTGTCCCCGCCCCAGCACAAGAACGACGGCGTCGGGAGAGGACGTCGACAACGCCAGCCGTATCGCTTTTCGACGATCCGGCTCCACGACGACTGACTCCTGAGAGGGAATACCCGCAAGCACGGACTGGATGATTGCAGCCGGAGACTCGGACCTGGGATTGTCGGACGTGACGATGACCCGATCGGCCCGGGCGGCCGCAGCGCCCATGGCCGGTCTCTTGGCCCGATCTCTGTCACCCCCGGCACCGAACACCACCGTGAGGGAACGGTCGGTGACCGAGCGAACCGTCCCAACCACCTTGTTGATCCCGTCGGGACTGTGGGCGTAGTCCACGACCACGACGGGTCCCCCGTCGAAGACAACTTCGAAGCGCCCCGGTACCGGAGGCATCGCGACCAGCGCTTTGACAGCGTCGCCGAGATCGAGCCCGATCGCATCGACACAGGCGAGTGCGACCAGAGCGTTGGAGAGGTTGAATCTGCCCGCCATGGGCACCTTGCCGGAGCCGATTTTTTTGTGCGAACCGACGAGACGGAACTCGGTTCCGGTCATGTCGGCTCCCAGGACATCTGCAGCGAGGTCGGCCCCGGCCCCGACGGTTGTGACCGGGATTTCGCATGATCGAGCCAGCTCTCGGCCGGTGGAGTCGTCGACGTTGATGACGGCGCGCTCTGTGAGTCCAGGCGAGAACAACATCCGCTTCGCCTCTAGATACGCCTCCATGGTCCCGTGGAAGTCGAGATGATCCTGGGAGAGGTTCGTGAAGGCGGACACCGCGAACCGGGAGCCGGTGACGCGTCCCAGTGCCAGAGCGTGTGAGGAGACCTCGGCGGCAACGACTTCAGCGCCCATGTCGGCCATGTGACGGAGAAGGCGCTGGAAGTCGGATGCTTCGGGCGTCGTTCTGACCGTGGGCACGACCACGCCCCCCACCCGGGTGTGAATGGTCCCGATCAGCCCGGGTCGCACCCCCATCTCGGCACAGATCGCCTCGACCATGTGGGTGACCGTGGTCTTTCCGTTGGTCCCGGTCACACCCACCAACTTGAGCCCCTCGGACGGTCGGCCATGCACTGCCGAGGCCAGGATCCCCAAGGCCCTTCGCGTGTCCGCCAGCACGATCTGGGGAACATCGACATCGAGTGGGTGATCAACGACCACCGCCGGCGAACCGGCAGCAACCACCTCGGATACGAATTCGTGGCCGTCGCTTCGGGCGCCTCTGATGGCCACGAACAGAACGCCCGGACCTGCCGAACGGCTGTCGTGAGTTACGTCGGCTACTCCGAGATCGGAACCGACGAGCACCCCGCCGGCCAGGGCGGCGAGCTTGCTCAGCGTCTCATTGTTCGGTGCCACTTGGGGCCACTCCCAGACGGTGAAGGGCGGCCTCCATGACTTCGGCGAATGGAGGGGCGGCGGAGAGTCCGCCGTACCGGGTTGCGAATGAAGGTTCGTCGATGACCACAGCGACAACGATTTTGGGATCGTCGATGGGGGCCATACCCACGAAACTGGCGATGTTCTGGTTGGTGTAGACACCGTTCACGAGCTTTTCTGCGGTTCCGGTCTTGCCACCCACCCGGTATCCGGGGATCTGAGCGGCAGTTCCGGTGCCTTCCAGCACGACGTCGGAGAGCATCTGGCGGATCGTCCACGCCGTCTCTGCCTTGACGACCCGGTGGGTCTGGGGGACGAAGTCCGATAGCCGTCCGTTCACGTCGACGGTCGCCGACGTGAGGTGGGGTTGGGTCCAAACCCCATCGTTGGCGATGGCCGCATACGCCGCCGCCATCTGGAGTGGTGTCACCGCCACCGAGTAACCGATCGCCGCCGAGGCCAGACATGTGGAACACCCGGGATCGATGCGCACGGCTCCAGACGCCTCACCCGAGAAGTCCACACCTGTGATCGACCCCAGTCCAAAGCGCTCCATGTAGTCGGTGAGAGCCCCCTTCGGGAGTCGCTGGCTCAACTTGATGGTGCCCACATTCGACGAGAAGGAGAAGATCTCCTGAACGGTCATGTTGTGGGTCTCATGCTTCTTGGCGTCGCGGTAACAGCCGTACACCTCGTCGGTTGCCGACTTGCAGGCGCCGGCGTTGATCTCGAGTTGGTCCGGAACGTCGGTCACGACGTCTGAGGGCCGGAAGGTGCCGGTGTCGAGGGCCGTGGCCATGGTCACGAGCTTCTGTGTCGAACCCGGCTCGTACATGCCCCGCACCGCAAAGTTGGTGAAGGTGCCGCCATTTGCTGATTCCCGGGACACAGGGTCGAACGTGGGCGCACCGGCCATCGCCAGGATCTCACCGGTTTCGGCGTTGAGCACGACGATCCAGCATCCCTTGGCAGAACTGGCCACCATCGCACGGGAGCATGCGTCCGATGCCGCGAATTGGAGAGGCAGGTCGATGGTCGTGACCACGTCGTCACCTGGAACTGCTGGAATCTCTTTGAGTTCTCCCTGAGGAATCGGTGTCCCCGAGGCATCCCGTTCGAACTCGACCTCACCCGGTGTACCGGTGAGATGTTGGTCATATTCGTATTCGAGACCTTCGAGACCCTTGCCGTCGATGTCCACGAAGCCGACAACGTGAGAGGCGATGCTGGCAGCCGGGTACACGCGTTTTGGCTCCTTGACCGCAAATACACCATCGAGATGAAGGTCCAAAACGAGCTGGACGATCTCCGGGTCGATCTGGCGGGCCAGATATGCGAAGTTACCGCCCTTGGCTATAGCCGCCCTCATCGGCTCCACGGCCTTACCCGTGTACGCGGACACCATCTGGGTTGCGTACACCGAGTCGGTGAGCAGCGAGGGAACGGCATAGAGGGTCTCGGCCTCGACCGTCATGGCGAGAGGTTCACCGCTCCTGTCGAATATCGTGCCCCGATCGGGGGCCAGGACCTTGCGGGTGGTTCGCTGTCCTCGGCCCATCTCCGCATAGTCGGAGGCTCTCACCACCTGAACTTCGAAGAGCCTGAATCCGAGGAGCGTCCAGGCAACGACCAGGCTTATGCCAAGAAGCCCGATCCTCAGCCGCTCGGGAGCAACTCTCCGGGCCGCTCGACGGGCAGCCACCGGGTCACCACCGGCGTCGGCACGGTGCCCGCGACACCGCTATGCCGACGCCAGCGATTCGTCGGGATGTCATGGAGTGGCCACCAGGGCGTATCTGTCGATTTCTGCCCAGCGAGGGTCGGCAGCGTCCTTGGGACCGGCAGATCCGTCAACAAACACCGTGATGCGCTCGGTCGGATAGGTGAGACCCATTTCCACGGCCAGGGGACCGATACGCTCGGGGCTCTCGAGGGTGGCGATGTCGAGCCTGAGTTTGGTGTTGGTCTCCTGGGCAAGCGTGATCTGGTTGTCGAGGCCGGCGAGTTCGTAGGCCCCTGCGTCGAGAGATGTTCGGGCGAGCACTATCCCGAGCATGGCCACCACCACAACGACCGAGAAGAGCATCCAGGGGCTCAGGACCGGACGGGAGGGTCTCCTTCCGGCCAATACCCTCAGTCTGCCGATCGGCCGTGGAACGAGGAGAGGTTGAGCGGTCATGCGGCCCGGGCCTTCTCCGCAGCACGCAGACGGGCTGACCTCGCCCTTGGGTTGGCCGCGATCTCCGACGCGCTTGCTTTGACGGCCTTGCTACGAAGCAGCCTGAGTTCTGGATTGGCACCGCATCCACAAACCGGCATTCCGGGCGGGCATACGCAACCCCGGGCGCCGGAGGCGAAGCGCTGCTTGACGATTCGATCTTCGAGCGAGTGGTATGAGATCGCCACGCATCGACCGCCGGGATCGAGCATTGCGATCCCCTGGGCCAGACCGGCATGGATGGCGTCGAGCTCCGAATTCACAGCAATCCGAATCGCCTGGAAGGTCTTGCGAGCCGGGTGGCCGCTGCGACGGTCACGGGCAGGCACGGCATTGGCGATGACCGTGGCCAACTCCAACGTGCCTTCGAGGGGCCGGGCGGCCACGATGGCCCTGGCGATCCTGGAGGCGTTCTTCTCCTCGCCGAAATCCCGGATGATGCGCTCGAGTTCAGACCCGGACGCTTCATTGACAAGATCCGCTGCGGTCGTACCGCCGGAGGCATCCATTCGCATGTCGAGCGACGCGTCGGCGTGAAAGGAGAATCCCCGCGAAGCCGTGTCCAGTTGGTGCGAGGAGACGCCGAAGTCGAAGAGGATGCCTGCGAGTCGGTGGACTCCCGCAGACTCGAGCAAGGTCGCGAGGTGACGGAAATCGCCAGGAATGACCTCGAAGCCGGCGGCTGCGCCGCGGGCCACCGCATCACCATCCTTGTCGATCCCTATGACTCGCACGCTCTCGTCCAATTCCTCTCGCAATCTCCTTGCGTGACCTCCGCCACCAAACGTGGCATCGACCACAACTCCTTTTCTCAGCGGCCGAAACAGCCCGGCCACCTCCTCGACCATGACCGGGAGGTGGTAGATCGTTTCACCGTCTCGGTCCTGATTCATTGCCAGCCCCCCGGGCGCTGGCACCAAATTGGAAGCGGGCGGAGTCAGGGGCCTTCCATCTGGTATCCGGGGGGCTGGCAATGGACCCGAGCCGATCAGTCGGTGCCCACCTCCCCGTCATCGCGGTACCGGTCGTTTTCACGGTCGGCTTCATAGGCAGCCGGATTCCAGAGTTCGATGTGATCGAACGCACCCAGAACGACGACGTCGCTCTCTAGGTTCGCCCAGGAGATCAAGTCGGTCTTGACATTGACTCGCCCCGACTTGTCCAATCTCTGCTGGTCTGCCTGACGAAACGCGCTTCGGGCGAACTGGCGGCCTTGCTTGTCCTTGGCGGCCGCGATGACGTCGCTCATCTTCTCGGCATAGACCTCGAGTTGATAGATCTCGAGCTGGCCGTCGCGGCCGGGTGCGAGAACACAGCCGTCATCGAGCTGATCGCGGTAACGCGAAGGGAGGACGATTCGTCCCTTCGGGTCCAGCGTATGTGTGTCCTCGCCGAGAAACACCCTTGTTCCACCCTTGCTCTAGGCCCCATTGATGGGGCTCTGTCCTCTTCGTGCCCCACTATGCCCCACTTCGACCCACTTGTCAACAAACTCGACCCACCTCTTGCCATACGAATAAGCGGGTTGTCACGGAGGCGTTGGCCGCATATCGCTGAGCCGGTGGATGGATGGAGGTGGGCAGGGTGGGGAGG
>JBFJTO010000035.1:0-9738 GCA_041625295.1 Acidimicrobiia bacterium
CTCGACAAGATGTCGCTCGATCTCGACTTGCGCATGTCTGCGGCCAACGAGGCAAGGGACGAGTTGCGGGTGGTTCTCGGTGCGCTTCCGGTGGGTGTCGTCGTTGTGGAGGGAGATGACGAGATCACGCTGGCGAACGAGGCTGCCGAGTCTCTTCTGGGATCCAGCGCGCAGTCGATGGCCGCGTTGTTCCCCGCTCCGGTGAGGCGGGCCGTCGAGCGGGCCTCGCAGGGGAGCCCCGCCGTCGAGAAAGCCGTGGTCGGATCGCCCGCTCGGTCTCTGGCGGTCACAGCCACTCCGATCGGTGATTCCGGAGTCCTCTTGCTGATTCAGGACACCACCGAGGCGGACCGCGTCGAGGCGGCGCGGCGTGACTTCGTCGCATCCGCCTCCCACGAGTTGAAGACTCCGATCGCATCGATTCGGGCCTCTGCCGAGGCACTCGAGATTGCTCTCGAACGGGATCCCGACCGTGCGCCGGCATTCGCCGAGATGATCTCGGCGTCCACTATCCAGCTCTCCCGGCTTGTCGCCGATCTTCTCGACCTGTCCCGACTCGAGGCCTCCAGGATGACCTTCGCGACGGTGGATCTGAGTCGCATAGTGACCGAAGTAGCCGCAAGCTTCCGCACCGTGTGTGAAAGGGCCGATCTGACGCTGACTGTGGAAGTCGAGGCAGTAGATGTGTGGGGTTCGGAGTCCGACATCGCCGTTGCAGTGAGAAATCTCATCGACAACGCGGTTCGCTACTCCGAAACCGGCGGCCGGGTAGGTATCGGGGTCCGAAACGAGGGGGCATGGGGCGTCGTCGAGGTGGAGGATTCGGGGGAAGGAATTCCGGCCAGGGCCATTTCACGGGTGTTCGAGCGTTTCTACCGCGTGGATCAAGCACGCTCGAGATCCATCGGCGGTACCGGACTCGGGCTGGCAATCGTCAAACACGTCGCCGAGAGGCATGGAGGGAAGGTGGCGGTCGCGAGCACGCTTGGCTCCGGATCGAGGTTCACGATGCGGATTCCGCACTCTCACGACGGATCAGGAATCTCTGAAGAACCCCGGCACCGCTAGCATCCCTCCAGGCAATGTCGCTTCTCGAAAACATCGAGCAGCCGTCGGATCTCCGGGGTCTCTCCTACGACGAGTTGGAGCAGCTTTCATCCGAGATCAGGTTGTTCCTGCTCGAAGCCATCTCCAAGACCGGTGGTCACCTGTCATCGAATCTCGGCGTCGTCGAGTTGACCCTCGCACTCCATCGAGTCTTCGACAGCCCCCGGGATCGGTTGATATGGGACGTCGGACATCAGGCCTACGTGCACAAACTCGTGACCGGACGTCGTGGCTTTTCGGGTCTGCGCGGCTTCGGGGGCCTGAGCGGATATCCGTCGAGAGCCGAGAGTCCCCACGACTTCGTCGAGAACAGTCATGCTTCCACTTCGCTCAGCTACGCGTTGGGTCATGCCCTCACCGAACCGGAGTATTGGACCGTTGCGATAATCGGTGATGGTGCCCTCACGGGAGGGATGGCCTACGAGGCGCTCTCGCACATCGCAGTGACCCGTCCCAAGCGGCTGATAGTGATCGTCAATGACAACGGCCGGTCTTACGCCCCGACGGTCGGCGGTTTTGCGACCCTTGCCAATCTTGCCCACTACAGGTTCGATCGACGGTACGAGTGGGCGAAGAAGACGACCGGCAAGGTCCTGCGAGGTTTGCCTCTTGTCGGTGAGATGGCCGATGAATTCGCGTTGCGATTCAAAGAGGCCGTGAAGCAACTGGTTGATCCTTCCACGGTCTTCGACATTCTCGACCTCAAGTATTCGGGACGGATCGACGGACACGACATCCCTCTCCTCGAAGAGACTCTCACCAGGGCGAAGGAGTTCGATGAGCCTGTCGTGATTCATGTCGTGACGGAGAAGGGGAGCGGGTATCAACCCGCGATCGACGACCAGGTGGAAAAACTCCATGGCGTCGGCAGATTCGATCTGGCCACGGGTCGTCCGCTTTCCTCAGAGCTGAAGTACACCGACGTGGTCGGTGCGGCCCTTCTCGATGCCGCCCGCAGGATGCCCGATTTGGTGGGGGTGTCGGCTGCGATGATCTCGTCGACGGGTCTCGCCGAAATGGCCGAAGAGTTCCCCGATCGCGTCATCGATACCGGTATCGCCGAACAGCACGCAGTCACCATGGCGGCCGGAATGGCCATGGCCGGGAAACGCCCGGTTGTGGCGATCTACTCCAGCTTCTTGCAGCGGGCGTTCGACCAGGTCGCCATGGATGTGTCGCTGCACAAGCTCCCCGTCGTCTTCTTGATCGATCGCGCCGGCGTGACCGGACCGGATGGTCCATCTCATCACGGTGGCCTCGATCTGGGTTACCTGCGGATGATCCCCAACATGGTGGTCGGCGCTCCCGCCGATGCCGAAGAGCTGTGCGGAATGCTGGAGACGGCCCTTCATCATGATGGGCCAATCGCAATTCGCTACCCGAAGGCACCCGCGTCGGCGCTGCCCGACCTTCCCGCAGTCGCCATCCCCATCGGTGTCTGGGAGGGGAAGTCGACCGGCGAGGACGTGCTGTTCCTGGCGGCCGGCCGCCTTGTGGAGAGCGCGGAGAAGGCGGCCGCAACCCTCGCCCAGGAGGGAATCTCCTGTTCCGTCGTGAATGCACGGTGGATAAAGCCCCTCGACACCCGGCTTTCCGACTGGGTGAGGGCTCACAAACTCACCGTCACGATCGAAGACAATGCCGCAGCGGGCGGCTTTGGAGCCGCGGTCCTGGAGAGTCTGTCTGGTGCCGGCCTGGCCGGGAAGGTCCGCATCATCGGGCTCCCGGACTCGTTTCTGCCTGCCGGATCATCCGCAAGCGTCATCAGGGCCATGGGCCTCGATATCGATTCGATTGTCGCGACTGCCCGGGCCCACTTCGCGGCCCTGTAACCCCCGCAACCACAAAACTTCTCCGAATTAGGTTGCGTCGCGGGTGCCTTTGATTAGGGTCGGCTTGTTCCGCAGAAGCTGCGGACGTTCAATATTCGGGAGGAAACAGATGAAGACAAGAATTGTCGTTGTCGTCTCCATCCTTGCGATGGTGCTTGCAGCCTGCGGCACCGGCGCCGAGGAGACCACGACGACCGCGCCGGATGGTGCGACAACCGTTGCACCGCCAGATAGCGGCACAACTCCGGCAGCTCAGACCGGGAGCGATCTCCTGGAGACCGTCAAGGCACGTGGAACGCTCAACTGCGGCGTGAACGAGACGCTGCCAGGGTTCGGAACGAAGGACACGGCCGGCAACTTCGTCGGCTTCGACGTCGACTTCTGTCGAGCAGTCGCTGCCGCGATCCTGGGAGATGCCAATGCAGTGCATTACGAGTCGTTGACGGCAGCGGCCCGTTTTGAGGCTATCTCTTCGGGTCTCATCGATGTTCTGAGCCGCAACACGACCTGGACGCAGAGTCGTGACACCGACCTTGGCACCGACTTCGCAGAGACGACGTATTACGACGGCCAGCAGCTCATGGCCAAGTCGGCCGATGGCTTCTCGTCGGCCTCGACGTTGAACGACATCGAAGGCGCAACGGTGTGCACGAACGCCGGCACGACCACGGAGAAGAACATCTCCGAGGCGGCTGCGGCGCTCGGGGTGACGATCACCCTCAACACCTTCGAGGACTTCAACATCGCCATGGAGAACTTCAAGTCGGGCGCGTGTGACATCCTGACGACCGACGGTTCGGGCCTGGTTTCCAAGAAGGCCACCGACCCCGACGGTGGCGGCTGGGTGATCTTCCCGTCCGTGCCGATCTCCAAGGAGCCACTCGGCCTCCTGTGGATCAGCAACCAGTCCCGCTTCGGTGATGTGGTCCGCTGGACCATCTTCTCGATGTTCTACGCCGAGGAGCGCGGAATCACGGCGGCGAATGTCGACGCCGAGGCAGCCGCCCCCCGCGATGGCGAGATCGGCCGCATGCTGGGCGCCTCCGACGACGAGGTCCAGTCGAAGATGGGCCTGCCCAAGGATGCCTTCTATCAGGTCATCAAGCAGGTGGGTAACTACGGCGAGGTGTTCGACCGCAACCTCCGGCCGCTTGGTTTGGAGCGTGGTCTGAACGACCTCTGGACCAACGGCGGGTTGCTGTACTCGCCACCGTTCCGTTAAACGAGAAAAGTTGGTTGTGGGGGGCGCAAGCCCCCCACAACCAAAGATAGGGTTTCCTGATTGTCGATAGTCGCGCCTCAGACAAAGCCACCGATCTGGCGAAACGGGACAGTTCTGAAGTGGGCGGCGCAGATCGGTGTGTTCGCCGGTGTGGCCGCCCTGGGTTGGATTCTGGTCTCGACGGCCATGGCCAACATGAGGGCTCAAGGCGTGTCGTTCGACTGGGAGTTTCTCACCGACCCGCCCGGCATCCAGCTCGCCGAAGGCATTTTCACGAGGCCCGCCTCCGGTCTTGAGGTCTTTGCGACCGGCATCGTCAACATGCTCAGGATCACGGTATCGGGCATCGTCGCCGCCACCTTCCTTGGAGTTGTCATCGGGATCTCGCGACTCTCGTCCAACTGGCTGCTCTCCAAGCTCTCCACTTTCTTCATCGAGACGATCCGCAACATCCCGCTTCTGGTCCAGATCGTCTTCTGGTTTTTTCTGTGCTCACTCTTCTTTCCCGCACTCAACGGTGTTGACGCCGGTCCGATTCCCGGTTGGCTGGTGGTCACCCGCAAAGGCATTTCACTTCCCTGGATCTTCCCCCAGCAGACGTTCTGGCAGTGGTTGGTGTTCGTCGCCGCCGGGGTGGTGGCTGCCCGTTGGATGGTTCGTCGCAGGGTCAGACAACTCGAGGAGACCGGCCAGAACACCCACCCTGGCCGCTACGGATTCCTGGTGTTCGTTGCCTTCGCGGCCGTCGGCTGGTGGGCCCATCCACTGGCCGGGGCCCTGGGGTGGGTCTGGCAGCTCCTGGCCGGCATCGTTGCCACGGTTCCACTGATCGGTTGGCAGTTGGTTCTCGGGGGGGCCGCCGTGTTTCTCGCGGCTCGTTGGATATTCCGTTTCCTCGATTCGCGTCGGACCCCGGCCGGACTCGCCCGTCTCACCGATGACGACTATTTCAGGATGTTCCTGGCCGGGGCGCTCGGTTTGATCGGAGCCGGCGTGTTCCTGCTGGTGCCGGGCCTGACTGATCTGATAGCGAGGGTCACCGAGTTCGTGCTCCGATTCTTCGACGCCAAGTTCGATTTCCTTCGTACCGGGGCGCCCCTGGCCCTGGGACGGCCATCCATCGTCACGCCCGGCCGGTTTCCCCAGATCGGCCCCACCGGAATGACGCTGACGCCGGCCTTCTTCGGTGTGTGGGTCGGAGTGACCCTCTACACGGCGGCGTTCATCGCCGAGATCGTCCGCGGCGGCATCCTCGCCGTGTCCAGGGGTCAGACCGAGGCGGGCCTGGCACTGGGGCTCAAGCGGGGCCGGCTGTTGCGGATGATCGTGCTTCCCCAGGCGTTCAGGATCATCCTGCCCCCCATGGGCAACCAGTATCTCAATCTGGCCAAGAACACCTCGCTGGGCATCGCTGTCGCCTACGCCGAGCCGATCCAGGTCGGCCAGACATTGTTCAACCAGACCGGCGACACGATCCAGGTGTTCGTCCTGTGGATGGCCTTCTATCTGGCCGTCAGCCTGGTGCTCTCGTCGATCGTCAACTGGTACAACCGCAAGCTTGCGTTGGTGGAGCGCTGATGGCTGAAGTACGCGTCGCTCGCGAGATAAGACCGCCGGAGCCGCCCCCGGAGGCCTCCCAGCTGGGGTTTGTCGTCTGGTTGCGGAAGAACCTGTTCAACTCGCCGTTCAACTCGGTCCTGACGGTCATCGGGCTGGTGGGCGTCTTCTTCGGAGCCAGGAGCGGGCTCGCTTTTCTTCTTGCGGATGAGCGCAGGTGGAGTGTCATCCCTCCCAATGCCACCAACTACGCGGTCGAGGCGTATCTGCGCGACTCACTCGAGAGGATCTGGATCTCTGTGGCCATCGTGGCGGTCCTGGCGGGACTGAGCACGTCGATCTGGAGGCCTACCGGGAAAACGTCGTGGGGCAAAGTCGTAGCGGGGTTGCGCGGCTTCGGTGCCGCGGCGCTCGTGCTCGGCTTCCTGACTCCGGGTGGTTTCGGACCCCGCAACCTCATCATGATCGTGGGTGCCGCAATGATCATCGCCACGGCAGTCGCCCTGCGAAGGCTCCGTGAGCGAGCCAAGGTGGAGACCATCCCCACGTTGGCGGTCCTGTCTGCCGCGATCGTGGTGGTGCTGGCGGTCATCTGGGCCATGCCAATCGCCTCGAGCACTCAGATCCCCTGGACGGTGATGCTGGTAACCGGCGTGGTGGCGTATCTGCTGGGCCGGTTGGTCGTCGCCAGGTCCTCTTTGAGAGTCTTGAAGACCGCCGTCGTGGCTGCGTGGGTGCTGTCGCTGCCAGTCATCTACATGACCGTCCAGCGGGGTCCGATCATTCCCTGGGATCGGGTCGGCTCCTGGCTGCCCGGGATCGCAGCCGTGACCATCATCGGTTTGGGAGCGATCCGGCTGGTTACGCGGCTCGATCGCGAGCGGGCCGCCCTCGTCAACGCCGCTCTCCTTGCCGCCTCGATCGGTGTGTGGTTCGTCTCTATCCCGATGATCGTTCGTTTTCTGATGATCGCCGCCACCGTGTTCTCTCTGGCCGCGCCGACGTTTGCCGCCTCGAGCAGGGGTGCCCGCAACTTCTCCATCGGCTGGGTGGCGATCGTGCTCTTCATCACCTACTTCGTGACGATGAGCCTGACCAGCAGGGGCCTCGAGACCAGGGTGGAGCTTCTCGGGGGGATGAACGTCACCTTCTTGCTGGCCATCGGGGGGATGCTGCTGTCCTTCCCGCTGGGGATCATGCTGGCTTTGGGGCGCACATCGACGATGCCGGTGTTCAGGCTGATGTCGACGGGATACATCGAGGTGGTGCGCGGGGTGCCGCTCATCACCGTGCTCTTCTTCGGCGACAAGGTCGTCCCCCGCTTCTTGCCACCCGGCCTCGACTTCGAAGGTGTGGTCAAAGCGGTGATGGTGATCGCTCTCTTTTCGGCAGCGTATTTGGCCGAGAACGTTCGGGGCGGGCTGCAATCGGTTTCGAGCGGCCAGCGCGAGGCCGCCAGGGCTCTGGGGATGACCACCGGGCAGATGACCATGCTGATCACGCTGCCACAGGCGCTGCGGGCGGTGATCCCGGCGCTCGTCGGTCAGGTGATCTCCCTGTTCAAGGACACGTCACTGGTAGCCATCATCGGCCTTGCCGACTTCTTCAGGGTGGCTCGGGACATAGTTCCCAACCAACCGGTATCACTCGGCTCTGTCATCGAGAATCTCGTGTTGGCAGCAGTGGTCTATTGGGTATTCACGTTTTCGTTCAGCCGGGCCAGTTTGCGGCTCGAACGACGACTTGGCGTCGGGACGCGGTAGGAGGACCAGTGGAGAACGGCAAGAAGGACATCATCGTCTGCGAAGGCGTCAAGAAATGGTTCGGGGACTTCCAGGCACTCCGTGGGGTCACGACCACGGTCGCCGAGGGGGAAGTGGTGGTGGTGATCGGGCCATCCGGATCGGGCAAGTCCACCTTCATCAGGTGCATCAACAGGCTCGAGGTTCATCAGGAGGGTCGCATCATCGTCGATGGCATCGAACTCACCTCGGATGTCCGAAACGTCGAGAAGATTCGCTCCGAAGTGGGAATGGTGTTTCAGCAGTTCAACCTGTTCCCGCACCTGACCGTGTTGCAGAACATCACCCTGGCACAGACGTGGGTTCGGAAACGCACCCGCGCCGACGCCGAGGCAAAGGCACAGGCCTTGCTCGAGAGAGTTGGCATTCCCGAGCAGGCAGCCAAGTATCCGGGGCAGCTATCTGGCGGGCAACAGCAGCGGGTAGCCATCGCCAGGGCGCTCGCCATGGATCCGAAGGTCATGCTCTTTGACGAGCCCACGTCGGCGCTCGACCCCGAGATGATCAAGGAAGTCCTCGATGTCATGAAGGAGCTTGCCCACACGGGCATGACCATTGTCGCGGTGACCCACGAGATGGGCTTTGCGAGGGAGGTCGCCGATCGTGTCAGCTTCTTCGATCAGGGCCAGATCATCGAAGAAGGGACACCGGAGCACTTCTTCACAGATCCTCAGCATGACCGCACCAAGCTGTTCCTGAGTCAGATCCTCTGATCCCGGTAGCCTGACGAGTGTCTTCACGCTCGTTTCTGCGCGTCCTCGTGGTGGTTATCGGCGGTGTCGTGCTTGGAGGGGCGTCCTTCCTGGCGTTGAGAGGTAGCGCCGCATCGCCGGCGGCGACCACGATCGTCGCCGTTCCCGAGACGAGCGTCACTTCGACGTCGACTTCGACGACGGTGACCACGGTGCCCGCCATTGCGACCACCACGACTCCCCCGGCATCCACGACAACGACCCTGCCCGGGCCCGGGTGGCTGGTGATCGAAGGCGTAGGCGACACCAGTTTCGATCCCGACTACATACCCGCGTTCAGGACCAACGGCTACGAATACGCTTTCGAAGGTCTGCACGGGCTGTTCACATCCGACGACCTCACCGTCGTGAACCTGGAGTGCTCCCCATCCCTGCTCGGTCACGCTCTCGACAAGGCCTTCACGTTCAGATGTGATCCTGCTGCCATGCCGATCGCTCACGCCAACGGCGTGGATGTCGCCAATCTCGCCAACAACCATGGTCAGGACTTCGGGGTCGAAGCCATGCTCGATGCCCGCCAACAGGTCATCGCGGGCGGCATTGCCCCCGTTGGGGTCGGAGCCGACCTCGCGGAAGCGACCTCGCCAGCGTTGTTCGATGTGAATGGCTGGACAATCGCGGTGCTGGGAATGGGCGGAGTGGCTCCTTCGAGTTCGTGGCTGGCCACACCGGATCACCCCGGGATGGCGAGTGGCGACGACACAGACCAGATGGTTGCCGCCGTTGCCGCCGCCGCACAGCAGGCCGACATCGTGGTGGTCTCGATCCACTGGGGTTGGGAGTTGGAGACCTCGCCCCGGGCCGACGACCGTGCCCGGGCAGAGGCGATGATCGCCGCCGGCGCCGACGTGATCTTCGGGCACCACCCTCATCGTCTCGGTCCGCTCGAGTTCATATCGGGGAAACCAGTGTTCTGGACGCTTGGCAACTTCGTGTGGCCGTGGTTGTCGGTTTCCAGTGCCACGACCGCCGTCGCAAGAGTGGTGGTCGCTCCCGACGGCACCATCGCCGCCTGTCTCGTGCCCGCATACATCGAGCGGTCCGGCCAGCCGGTCCTTCGGGCGACCCCGCGGTGCGCCGAGGGCGATGTGCCCATCACCTCTCCCGCGGGGTCGGAGTGACATGAGAGCCGGCCGTGTGGTGGTCGTTGTCGTGCTTGGGACAGTGTTGGGGGTGTCTGCTTTCGCTTTGTGGCCGGGGTCGGAGACCCCGGTGCCCGCTGTCGCAGTTTCGGTGTCCACGACCACGGTCCCGACCACTTCAGCCACTCCCGTGTCCCCGACCGTGCCGGACTCCACGACCACAACGACGACGGCTCCGACAACAACCGTCCCTCTGGTTCGTGGGGCCGGTGAGATTCCCGCATGGACGGTGGGCCAACCCTGGGGCACGACGCCTGGTCTCACGATGTTCCGGGGCAACCCGACCCGTTCATGGCACGGGACCGGCCCGCTTCCGGTTCAAGC
>JBFJTO010000036.1:0-9148 GCA_041625295.1 Acidimicrobiia bacterium
CCAATCGGCGACCGCCTTGTTGATCGGTGCTCCAATCCGGTACCAGTGGTAACGCTGCCCAAACGTGGCGGCAAGCATCTCGTCTTCTTCTTCGGTAGTGCGATCCTCGCGATCGAGGATCTCCCAGGTTCGGTTGAAGAGCCGTGGTGCCATGGTTCTGTGCCAGCTGTTCAGGTCTGTCGTGCTCGGGTCGCGAATGGGTTCGATCATGTCGACCATTCAACCCGATCGGCTCGACTGTCGCGGGTACGGTTGGATGAGGAGGTCGATATGGCTCGTCCGGTTCATTTCGAGATTCATGGTGAAGATCCCGTCCTGAGGATTTCGGACATCGCACCTCCGGATGGAGCTACTGAACCTCGGAGGGGAGGGGGAACCAGCGCAGAGACTCGGCTTCTTCCGTGAGCGGCTGTTCGTCGGCAGCCACGGCTTTGACCGCGGCCATTATCCGTCGGGCCTCCGCCAGATAACCGTCGAGATTCTCTACTGGCTCGATGAGGCGGTCGGACGTCCACATGGGCGATCCCGTGCGGTAGGACACATCCGCTAGGGATGCCCGGGGGTCGGCAAGTCCGTCGCGGTGCCTCCACAACGCGGTGGACGGTTCGAATCGGTAGAGCGGGAGGAGGCGCCACCCCTCGCTCGCCAACAGATCCACGGATTCGATGATGTAGTCGAACTCTTTCTCGGATATGAAGTAGTTGAAATTGACCCGTACCCACCCCGGTTTGATCACCTCGCATCCTCCGGCGATCTCGTGTTCGAACCTGTGGCTGGTTTCGAGGTCGATGCCCAGGAGACGATGCCCGTAGGGTCCCGCGCATGAGCATCCCCCCCGCGCCTGAATCCCGAACACGTCGTTGAGGACGGCGACGACGAAGTTGTGGTGCAGGTACTGATTGGTGGGCGAGCGCACCACGAAGGAAACGATTGAGAGCCGGTCGGCATCGGGGTTTCCCAATATCTGAATGTTCGGGTTCTTCGACCACGACCCGATTGCTCTGCGTATGAACTTCTCCTCGCGGGAGCGGATCTCGTCGGCGCCAACTGCCTCTTTGAGCTGAAAGACCAGACCGGCCCTGATCGATTCGACGATGGCGGGTGTTCCGCCTTCCTCGCGATGTTCGGGGTCGTCCAGATAACGGTGCCCCAACGGGTTGACGTATTCGACGGTTCCACCCCCCGGGACGGCAGGCACCCGATTGCAAAGCAGGTCTTTGCGGACGATCAGAACCCCTGGTGTTCCCGGACCACCTATGAACTTGTGGGGAGAGATGAACACGGCGTCCTTGTAGTCGTGTCCGTGAGTTCGCGGCGAACGCATCTCGATGGCCACATACGGCGCCGCCGCCGCACAGTCCCAGAACGACATTGCGCCGTGGCTGTGGAGCAGGGAGGAAATTGCCGTGGTGTCCGAGATGATGCCGGTGACGTTGCTGGCGGCGGAAAAACTGCCGATGCGCAGAGGCCGGCCGGAGAACTCTTCCAGGCGGCGCTCGAGATCGTCCAGGTCGATGTGCCCGTCGGTATCTTCGGTGATCTCGACGACATCGGCTATCGATTCACGCCATGGCAACTCGTTGGAGTGGTGCTCGTAGGGCCCGACGAACACAACCGGGCGTGCGTCGGCAGGGATGTGTTCGAGCAAACCGAAGCGGTCGTCGAGTTCGGCGGGAATGCGCAGGCCGAGAATCGTGATCAGGCGATCTATGGCTCCGGTGGAACCCGAGCCGGCGAAGATCACCGCGTGCTCCTCGGCCCTGCCGCCCACGCAGGATCTGATGATCTCTCGGGCCTCCTCGCGAAAACGGGTCGTCTGGAGCCCGGTTCCCGAGGTTTCGGTGTGAGTGTTGGCGTACAAGGGCAGAACCTGGTCGCGGATATAATCCTCGACAAAGCCGAGCGATCGGCCGGACGCCGTGTAGTCGGCGTAGGTGACCCGACGAATACCGAATGGTGTCGATACCGCCGAGTCCGCCCCGATGACCGAATCTCGAATGTGGTCGATCAGAGAGGGCATCCTGGCAGTCTACGCGGCGGTTCCGGACCCATCCTGTGAGAAACGGGCCAATGGACTCTTCAGAAGTGCGCCACTGTCTCCGATAGGACGCTGATATGCCGTCCAACAGCCGCAAGGACAAATGGGTACGAGGGCTGATGGGTGTAGTCGTTCTGGGCATGATCGCTTCGAGCGTCGTGTTGTTCGTGCTCGTGTCTCGATCGTCCGCGGCCCTCGGGGAGATCTCGGCAGAGACCGAGGAGATGTTGGGCATCAACGAGGTGAGGGTCGCCATCGATCGCGCTGACGCGATCGCTCTCGACTGGTCCCGCGGTGATGGAGCCACGGCAGTTTTCGTGGCCGGCATCGATTCGGTCGACCTGCGGGTTGTCGAAGGCTTCTCGGCGCTTATGAGCCACGCCGCTGCCAGCCAATCGTTGTTCTCCGACGAGGAGCGCGTCATAGTCGGATTGCGTAACCAGGCACTCGACTACACCGCCCTGATCCGGTCCCTTGTGACCAGAGACCCTGACCAGGCAGCCTTGGCGGAGTATCACGAGGTCGCCCGCAATCAGAGCCTCGAGATGAGAACTGCGATCTCCGACTTCGTCGCCACCGAGATGGCCCACATCGGTGACATGGCGGCAACGGCAGAGCGCTCCGGTCGAGGGAGCAAGGAGGCGGTTCCCTGGGTGGGGGGTGGCCTGCTTGGTCTCATCTTCCTGTTTTCGATTCTTCTGAGACGAATACGCCGCGCCGAGATCTCCTCCATCGACGCACGGAGCCGGCAAGACCGTGCCCTGGCTTCCGCCTCGGCGCTGCTGATCGACTCGAAGACCCGATCGGGTCTTCGAGACGCCCTGGTGTGTCTGCTCGAGGTTTCCCGCGGAATCGGCTGCTACGTGGAGCAAGCGGTGTTGGGGTCGGATGAGCGAATGGTCCTGGCCGAGGTGGGGGTTTTCGGTTCACCGAGAGCCAATGCCGGGCGAGGGCCGCATGTCGAGGCTGAGATCCTCAGCCACGGTTCGGTGGTGGGATGGGTCGGTTTCGTGATGAGTGGCCAAGCGGGGGAGAGCGAAGCCGAGACGCATCTGCTTTCCCAGGTGGCACCGGTCATCGGAGCGGTCTGGGAGCGGGAGGCGTCGTACCGCCGCCTCGAGGAGGTTCTGAAGTCCAAAGACACCTTCCTGGCCAGCGTCAGCCACGAATTGAGGACGCCGATGACGGCCGTATTGGGTCTTGCCTCCGAGCTGGCCGACCAGACGCGGCGATTCGACGAAAGCGAAACCCGCGAGCTGTGCGAGATCATCGCGGAGCAGACCACCGAGGTCTCGGAGATGCTCGAAGACCTTCTCGTAGCAGCGAGAACCGAGATCGGAAACGTCACCATAAAGACCCAGGCCGTCGACCTCGCCGAAACGGTCCGCAGGGTTCTGGCATCTCCGACGGCAAAGCTGCGACCCGACCAGCGGGGGAGCACCAGGGGAGACGGAGCGATGGTCGTTGCCGATGGTCTCAGGGTTCGCCAGGTCCTGAGAAACCTGATCAGCAATGCCAGACGCTACGGCGGCCGCAATGTCGTGATCGAGTTCGGGGCGAACCCTGAACACGGATTCGTGAGGGTCGTCGACGATGGAGCCCCGCTCGCTCCGGATGCATCGAAGAGGATGTTCGAGAAGTTCTACACAGCGGATGCCGGTGGCACCTCTCCCGGAGGGGTCGGACTCGGTCTCCCGATCTCGCTGACTCTTTCCCGCCTGATGGGTGGCGACCTCTCGTTTTACCGGGTCGACGGGCTCAACACGTTCGAGCTGACACTCCCGCTGGCCGCGGAGGAAACCTGGAGCGTGAGCTAGCTTTCCTTGCGTGAGCAGCGAGACAACCGTTTCAGTCTCGGGTGAGGAAATCCGGATCACCTCCCCCGACCGACTCGTTTTCCCGGACCGGGGCTGGCAAAAGATCGATGTCATCGAGCACTTCATCGCCTGTGGCGAAGGCGCAGGACGAGGGGTGATCGACAGGCCAACGATGCTGAAGAGGTTCATGAAGTCGATCGAAGAGCCCGCCATCTATCAGAAGCGAGCATCCGCCAACACGCCGTTCGACACCGTTGCGATTCGCTTTCCGTCTCAGCGTCCTGGCCGCATGAACGTGCCGCGGTCGGTGGCCGACGTGGTCAGGCTTGCTCAACTCGGGTGCCTCGACTTTCACCCATGGCCGGTTCGGACCCAGGACCTCGACCATCCCGATGAGCTGAGGATCGACTTCGACCCCACGCCGGGATTTGGATTCGACGACGTTCGCCGGGCTGCCGCGGGTGCAAAGGCGTTGCTAGACGAGGCAGGTCTGGTGGCATGGCCGAAGACTTCGGGAAGCAGAGGGATACACATCTACATACGGATCGTTCCCGAGTGGACGTTTGGCGAGGTGCGGAGGGCGGTGTTGGCCTTCGCTCGCGAATTGGAGAGACGAATGCCGGATTTGGTCACGACGAGATGGTGGAAGGAAGAGCGTCGGGGGATTTTCATCGACTACAACCAGATGGCAAGGGACAAGTCGGTCTCCTCCGCTTATGGCGTGAGACCCACCGGTTTCGTTTCCACGCCGTTCACGTGGGACGAATTGGACTCGATCGAGATCGAAGACTTTCCCATGGATCGTTTTGCCGCGGACCGGTATGCCAGGGTCGGGGACCTGACTGAAGGAATCGACGATTCCCCATGTCGGATCGATCGACTCCTCGAGTGGGTCGAGACAGACGAATCCAACGGAATCGGGGATGCTCCCTGGCCGCCCCACTATCCCAAGCAACCCGGAGAGCCTCCCCGGGTCCAGCCGTCGAAGCAGCGGAGGCCGGATGACCAATACTGAGGGGAGGCCGGCCAGGGTGACCGATCACATCGTCATAAACAGGGCCCACTGGGACAACGGCGCCGACGCCTGGGTCTCCGCAGGTGAAAAGGCCTGGTCGGCGGGTGAGCCTTATTGGGGAATTTGGGAGATTCCCGAATCGGAGCTGGAAATGCTTCCCGCTGACATGTCTTCGATGTCGGCGATCGAGTTGGGTTGTGGAACGGCCTATGTGTCGGCGTGGATGGCCCGGCGCGGGGCCAAGGTGGTGGGGATCGACGTATCCGAACGTCAACTGGCAACGGCGCGCCGGTTGCAGTCGGACCACGGTCTCGCCTTTCCGCTGATCCACGCGGATGCCGAAAGGGTGCCGTTGCCGGACGGCCGGTTCGACTTCGCCATCTCCGAATACGGGGCGGCGCTGTGGGCCGATCCGCACGCGTGGATTCCCGAGGCCCACCGGCTGCTCCGACCCGGTGGCGAGTTGGTGTTTCTGAGCAGTTCCCCTCTGGCGATGATCTGTTATCCGACAGATGGCTCGGGACCAGTGACCGAGACCATGCAGCGCGAGTACTTCGGCCTGTACCGCATCGACTGGAGCGGTGTGGAAGTCGACCCCGGCGGGGTTGAGTTCGGCCTCACCGTTTCCGGATGGTTTCGGCTGCTGAGGGACTCCGGTTTCGAGATCCTCGATTACATCGAGGTCCAGGCGCCGTTTTCGGGGCCGGAAACCCGCTTTGCGATCAGCGCCGACTGGGCGAACCGCTACCCCTCGGAGCACGTGTGGAAAGCGAGAAAGCGCTGATCACATCCCGAGTGATGCCTGGATCTCGGCTGCGGTCGTGTATCCCCTTGCGATCACACGTGCCGAGGTCCCTGTTCTGGCCAGCAAGGTCGGGAACCCGCTCACACCCCACTGCCGGGCCTGCGCAAAGTCTCGCCATGCCGCCTTCCGGGAATCCTCGGACGTGAACAGAGTCATGAACGCCTCCGGATCGGAGTCAGTCCCTTCGAGTAGTGGCGGATATGCATCGACATCGGTGACATCGATCCCCTCGGCGTAGAAGGCGTGCTGGATCCTCTTGAAGAAGCCGAAAGTCTCATCAGGGTTTGTCTCTCTCATCGAAACCACGGCGCGGCATGCCGTCTCCGTGTCGTATGACCAGTCGCGCCGCTCGAGGATCGAATAATCGAAGGGCTGGCCGGATCTGGCAGCAACCTGGTCCCAATGGTGACCCAAATATGCCTGCATCCGATCGGTCATCGGCTCGGCCGCCGGCCCGGGCCGGAGTCCGCCCACGACGATCCGGAGGGGGATGGTCGGACGGGATGCGGTCAGTTGCTCGAGTTCGGGAGCGAAACCCCAACACCATGAACACATCGGATCGCCGATGTAGATGAATTCGTCGATCACGATTCGACCCTACCGCCGAGAGGCCCCAATATCAGTGGCCTCTCCAAACCCCGTCCCCAGGTCGCCGGTGTCGCTACGACGGGGCAACGACGTCGGAGAAACTCGCCCCGGCCGGTCTCTCCAATTGATCCATCGTGCATGCCAGGGCTTCCTTGTCGGGTCGCCAGCGGTGAAAGCGGGTGGCATGTCGAAATCGGTTCCCTTCCAGCTGGTCATAGCTGATCTCGATCACGACGCCAGGAGTGATGGGAATCCAGCTCGAGTCTCTGTCGGAGCTCCACCGGCTCTCCTGGCCGGGAACCCGGCTCTCCTCACCCCCGAATGACTCCTCAGAACGCAGCTGCTGTAACTGTTCGAGGATCGCAGCACGGTCGTGATCGGAGAACCCCGAGCAATGGCCTATGAAATGCAGTTCACCCGAGTCGTTGTAGAGGCCCAGGAGAAGCGACCCGATCTTGTCGCCATCCTTGTGAACCCGGTACCCGCCGACAACGCAGTCGATAGTCCTGCGATGCTTGATCTTGATCATCGCTCGCTTGCCGTGAACGTACGCCTGTCCGAGCGGTTTGGCGACGATCCCATCGCATCCGGCAGCCTCGTATTCGATGAACCACCTCTTGGCCGTGCCGATGTCGGTGGTCGAGGGGGTCAGGTTCCATGGGTGCGAGAGTCCTCCAGCGAGTTCCACGAGTCGGGAGCGCCTCAGCTTGAAGGGATGGCTCCGCAGGTCCTCACCTTCGAGGCTGAGCAGATCGAACGCGACAAGTTGTGCAGGAATCTCTGCCGACAACTTGGCGATGCGAGACTCGGCGGGGTGGATGCGCAGTTGCAGTGCATCGAAACTGGTCACATCGCCGATGACGACCACGACTTCGCCGTCGACGACGGTGCCGGTGGGAAGCTGGCGCAATCCGGGTTCCAACTCGGGGAAGTAGCGGAGAAGGGGCTTCTGGTTGCGGGAGTCGAGCCTCATTGCCGCGCCCCAGGCGACTGCTCGGAACCCGTCCCACTTCGGTTCATATGCATATTCACCGACAGGCCAGGACTCGGCGGTTCGCGCCTCCATCGTCTCGATTGGTGGTGGAAAAGGATGGTCGGTCACCCGATCACTATTGCAGCCTCGGTAGCCTGACCGCGCATGCACACCGTCGGCCAAACCCGCCGGTACCGATTCCGGGCGGTACTCGAATCTGCCGGTGCGGAGTTCACCGAAGACACCGGCGGCCGCCTTGCGGCGGCGCTGGCTTATTACACGCTGTTTTCGTTGATTCCGCTCCTGTTCGTCGTGGTTGCCCTGACATCGATGACCCTGGGGCCGCTCTCCGAGACTTTGCCCGACGATTGCACCGACATCGTCTACCTGGCACCGGGAGACCGGCCTTTGGACAGCCTGGTCGAACAGGTACGAGAGGTGGCCGGCAAGTCGGTTTCAGATCCGATCAGGGTTCTTCTCTGCAGTGTTCGCAAGACCGCCGCCGCGTCGCTTTCGATTGGCATCGCTTTCTCGGCCTTCCTGGCATCGGGGATCTTCCTGCAGATACAGGGCGTCCTGAACACCATCTTCCATGTTCCTTCCGAAGAGATCAGAGGTTTGGCGAACCTGTTGATGAGACGGTTGACTGCCCTCGCCGCGGCAATCGGTCTCGCCGTGCTCGGGTTCGCACCGGTGGCCGCGGTCGGGGTGATTCAGTATGTCGATCGTCTGATTCCGACAGGGATCGGCTGGCTGCATCCTCTGATCAGCTTCATGATTCCGGTGATATCCGCCGCTCTTCTCGTGGCGGTGGTCAGCCTGATCTTCCGCACACTTCCGGCCACGAAGATCCCCTGGAAGGCAGCGTTGCGGGGTGGATTGGTCACGTCGCTGTTGGTGCTGTTGGCGGCGTTTCTTCTCGGCTCATACTTGGGGCGAATTGCCGGGTCGGGGACACTGGGCGCGTTGGGCGGAGTCGCAGTGTTGCTGTTCTTCTTCTACCTGTTGTGGATCGTGTTCGTGTTCGGAGCAGAACTGACCAAGGTCTACGCCGATTACTTGAGATTCGGCGACATCGTCAACCCGACCCAGCGAGAGCGGCGCGGGCGTGTGGAGGCTGCCGGTCCAGGTGGCGAGGACAGCGGCCGTTGAGGTTTCCAGCAGGACCCGGGCAAGATAGGCTCCCAGCATGGCCATCGACATTGCCGGGTTTGCGGCCGACCTGAAGGAACACGCCATCGAGCACGGCTTCCACGTGCACGACGAGCGTCATTTCGTCGAGACCTATTCACTCCGTCAGTCATGGGAGGCGGATGTGCATCCAGAGGAGGCATGCAACGGACCGGTCGATCTGCATCTGGCACTTGACGTTGATCCCCGGATACTTCTCTCTTTTCAGGACCGCCTCGACGAGCTGCCAGATGATGCAGAGCCCGAGGATGGGTGGCGTCTGAGTCTCTTCTTCAACTGGGGGATACCGCCGTTGAGCGGCCCTCCCGATCTTCTGGTGCTGGCCACGGACCTGGCCGGGTTGGCCAGGACCGCGTTACCCATAGAGGTCTCTGCCATCGATTCCATCGGTTCGGTCACCGATGCGCCCGAGCGGCGGCTGCAGCTGGTCGGTCGCACCGAGGTGTCTCTCACCGACATGCTCATGGGCCGGGAACAACTCTGCGAACCCCTCGATCGTGCCAAGGAAGTAAGTCTCTACCTGCTGGACAGGGTGCCCACCTGGCTCTAGATGGACGGATGGATCGCCGATGCTCTGCCTGCGATCGACTTCGGTCCCTTCAACCCGCTGGTCGCCGCTCGACGAGAACCTCGCGCTGGTGATGCATGACTTCGAGAAGCAGATCCATCGCCTGAATGATCTTGTCCGACGATACCGAGTAGTAGATCCTCTGGCCGTCGC